>LVWS01000026.1 GCA_002083365.1 Nitrospira sp. SG-bin1
TTCGTCAATTTACACACGCGGCTTGACATCACCCACTGGTCCCTTTGCTTGACCCGCGTGTGACCTCAGGCTATAGTCCCTCCATCCATTGATTCGGAACTGCCAATCATCCATTGCTGGAGTTGTCTTCGATGTTGGAACCGGTTGAAAAGATTTGGATGGACGGACAGTTTGTGAAGTGGGGAGAGGCCAATGTTCATATTCTCACCCATTCGCTGCACTACGGCCTTGCGGCGTTTGAAGGGATTCGGTGCTACAAGGGGAAATCGGGGTCCGCGATCTTTCGGCTTCAGGAACATGTCGATCGCCTGTTTGATTCGGCTCATATCGGCATGATGGCCATGCCGTACGACAAAAAGCAGATCGCCGATGCCATCATCGAGACCGTTCGTATCAATCGTCTCGATGCCTGTTACATTCGCCCCTTGGTCTATATCGGATATGGTGCGATGGGCGTCCATCCAGGGGACAATCCGATTCGCGTGGGCATTGCCGCTTGGAGGTGGGGAGCCTATTTGGGTGACGACGCGTTGGCCAACGGGATGCGCGCCTGTGTATCGTCCTTCACGAGACACCATGTGAATGTCTCCATGACCAGGGGAAAGATTTCCGGGTATTATGTGAACTCCATCATGGCCAAACGGCAGGCGAAGGCCGACGGATATGACGAGGCGATTCTTCTCGATCCCGAGGGCTACGTTGCCGAAGGAACGGGAGAGAACGTGTTCATCATTCGCCGGGGCGTTCTCAAGACGACGCCGTTGACGTCGGTGCTCGAAGGAATCACGCGAAACTCCGTCATCCAATTGGCTCAAGAGCGAGACATCCAGGTTGTGGAAGAACGGTTTACGCGCGATGAGATGTATATCGCCGACGAAGTCTTCGTGACGGGAACTGCGGCTGAGTTGACCCCGGTCCGAGAAATCGACAACCGGCGCATCGGAACTGGTACCCCTGGACCGATTACACGCAGCCTCCAAGATGCCTTTTTTTCGATCGTGCGCGGAGAAGATGCTACGCACGACTCCTGGCTCACGCGTATCTAAGCAAGCTTCAATCCGATACACGTCGACTGTCAATCGAGCGTAATAGAACCGGATTCTCTCGGCTGGCGAACGACCAAGGACGGTTGGCGAAGTATGGATCAATGACCCGACGCGGGAGCCTCTCCAGAAGGATGCGACTCGCCTGAAGACTGAGCCGGTGGTGCAGCCTGGGGAGCAGCCGGTTCACTCGCGGGCTGCATATCGATGACGGTCGAAGAAACGTTTCGTTGCTTGGCTAAAATGGCCAGGCTGAGGGACGTCAGCATGAATACCGCTGCCACGACGACGGTCAGCTTGCTCAGAAAGTTGGCCGGGCCACGGCTGCCGAACACCGTCTGACTGGATCCTCCGAAAGCAGCACCGATCTCCGCTCCTTTCCCCGATTGGAGAAGAATCGCTCCGATCATCAGAAAGCAGATGAAGACATGGACGATGACAATCAACGTATACAGCATGAGATTCAGACTCCGATTGATCGAGCGGCTGAAGCGGCCGCGGCAATTGTAGCAAAGGACTCGACTTGGAGACAAGCACCGCCGATGAGCGCGCCGTCGATCTGATCCGAGGCCAGCAGCGATTCGATATTCTGGGGTGTGACGCTTCCTCCATAAAGAACCCTCGTGCAGTCTGCGACCGAGGAAGTTCGGATGGCGCCGAGGACATCACGAATGGTGCGATGGGCGGCGACCGCTTGCTCGACCGTCGCGGACTTACCGGTGCCGATGGCCCAGACCGGTTCATACGCGATGGTGACAGAAGCCAGCGCTTCCGTGGTCAGATCCGACAGACTCTCGCGCAATTGCCGTGTCAGGACGTCATCCGTCGAACCGTTCTCTCGTTGCGCGAGCGACTCGCCGATGCAGAGAATCGGACGGAGCCCGTGTTTGAGTGCCGCTCGGACTTTCTTTTGAATGAGGTCGCCCTGTTCGCCAAAGAGCGTTCGCCGTTCGGAATGGCCAAGAATCACATAGCGACACCCCAGGTCTTTCAGCATCGGCGCGGAAATCTCTCCGGTATAGGCCCCGTGATCTTCCCAGAACATGTCCTGCGCTCCAAGTTGAATGGGAGCGGAAGCACCCAGCGCCCTGCGCACCGATTCCAAGGCGGTAAAGGGAGGAGCGACGACGAGCTCAACGGTTGCGGACGGACCGGGAAGACGTGTAAGCAACTCGCGAATGAAAATGGCCGCTTCAGACGCGGTCTTGTTCATTTTCCAATTGCCGACGATCAGGACAGGACGCACGGTCATCCTTGGATGTCTCTCGCGTGTGAAGATGGTCGTTCAGTTTTGGCGGTCAGGCAAGGCCGCGAGACCCGGAAGCGTTTTGCCTTCGAGCAATTCGAGGGCCGCGCCGCCACCGGTCGAGATAAACGACATATTCTCCGATACACCGGCCCGATGAACGGCCAAGGCGGTCTCGCCGCCGCCGACGATCGTCAGGGCGTAGGCATCGGCGATGGCATGGGCCATGGCGAGTGTGCCTCTCGCATACGCATCGATTTCAAACACCCCCATTGGTCCGTTCCATAGGATGGTTTTGGCATTTTGGACCGCCTCATTGAAAAGTTTGACGGAAGCCGGACCGATATCGAGGGCATACCACCCTTTGGGAATTTCCTGTACCGGGACGATTTTCGTTTCTGCGCCCACCTCTCGGCTGGCCGCGACCACACAGTCGACGGGCAAGTAGAACTTGACCCCGCGTGAGAGGGCGTGGTCCTCGATACCTCTGGCAAAGTCCAGCATGTCCATCTCGCACAGAGAATTGCCGATCTCCATGCCTTTGGCCTTCAAGAACGTAAAGGCCATCCCGCCGCCGATGATGACTTTATCGACCTTCTTACCCAGGTTTTCAATCACACCGATCTTGCCCGACACCTTCGCTCCTCCGAGAATCGCGGCAAACGGCCGGACCGGATTGGCGACGGCTCCTTCAAGATATTCGATTTCTTTCTTGAGCAGCGCTCCCGCCGCGGAATCCTTGATGTGCTTGGTGATTCCAACCGTCGACGCATGGGCTCGGTGTGCCGCCCCAAAGGCGTCATTGATGAAGACGTCACCCAACGAGGCGAGGGCCTTCGCAAAATCATCGTCATTTTTTTCCTCGCCGGCATGAAAACGGAGATTTTCCAGCAGGAGGACATCCCCGTCCTTCATCTTGGCGACCAATTTTTCGACGGCCGGACCTATGCAGTCCGGTGCGAAAATGACATCCTTTCCGAGCAGTCGTCCGAGACGCTTGGCCACCGGGGCGAGGCTGTATTTTGGATCAAAGGCTCCCTTCGGGCGACCGAGATGAGAGCAAAGGATGACCTTAGCGCCCTCATCGACCACTCGATTGATCGTGGGCAAGGTCGAGCGAATGCGGGTGTCGTCCGTGATCTGCAGTGACTCATCGAGCGGAACGTTGAAATCGGCCCGGATGATGACCCGTTTGCCACGAAGTTGCACATCGTCGATGGTTTGTTTGTGCAAGTTCACGGATGCTCCTTCAGTTAGGCGCCGAACGCGTGGAAATGAGAGAGATGGATAGGTGTGAAAACCGCTTCGCTCATTTTCCGGCCATAGTCCTTTAGGCCGCCGTCGATTTTCCGGCAAGAACCTTGACGAGGTCGCGGACGCGGCAGGAATAGCCCCACTCGTTGTCGTACCACGCCGTGACTTTGACCAGGCGCTTGTCCACGACGTTGGTCAACGGGGCATCGACGGTGGCCGAGTGAGCGTCTCCTTTTTGGTCGATCGAAACGATAGGGTCTTCGGAATACTTGAGAATGCCCTTCAGGGGGCCCTCCGCGGCTTTCTTGAAGGCGGCATTGACGGATGCGACGTCACAATCCTTCTCGGTTTCCACCGTCAGGTCGACCAGTGAGACGTTCGGCGTGGGTACCCGAATGGCGAGCCCATCCAACTTGCCCTTGAGTTCAGGAATCACGAGGTGCAGCGCTTTGGCCGCGCCGGTGCTGGTGGGAATCATCGACATGCCGGCGGCGCGGGCACGTCGAAGGTCTTTGTGAGGCAGGTCCAGCAACTGCTGATCGTTGGTATAGGAATGGATCGTCGTCATGATTCCGTGCTTGATGCCGAACGTTTCCAGCAGAACTTTGGCGACCGGAGCCAGGCAGTTGGTTGTGCAAGAGGCATTGGACACAATATGATGTGATTTCGGGTCGAACTTATTGTCGTTTACACCCAAGACGATGGTCACATCGGGATCTTTCGCCGGAGCAGAAATAATCACGTGCTTGGCACCGGCGGAGAGATGTTTGCCGGCCGCTTCCCGATCGGTGAATCGCCCGGTCGATTCAATTACCACGTCGACGTTCAGTGCCTTCCAGGGCAACTCCTTCGGATCTTTGATCGCGAGGACTTGAATGGGTGTCCCATCGACGAGAATCTGGTTTTCCTTGGCCTCCACCGTGGCCGGCAGGGTTCCGTGCACGGAGTCGTATTTGAGAAGATAAGCAAGCGTTTTGGCGTCCGTGAGATCGTTGATGGCGACGATCTGCAGATCTTTGTCGCCCATCGAAGCGCGCAAGACGTTGCGCCCGATGCGTCCGAATCCATTGATTCCAATTCGAATGGCCATAGCGTAATCCTCTACGTGATGATGGGGTTCAGTATAACGGGCGTTACAGTGGAACAAGCGATAGTATCGATGCCCTCTCCTTCTTGTCAAGGTTTGGGGAGGTCGATGGGATGAAAAAGGTAAAAAGATCTGGTAGTTCCAAGCGTTGCCGATCTTGCACGATCTCCGTTAAAGTTTCAGGTTCGGTCCGGTGTGTTCTCCATTCGACATGAGTATGACCTTATCAGATCATGCGATGCAGGTACTGGAGTGGCCTCGTGTATTGGAATGCCTGGCCCAGCAGGCGCAGTCCACTGTGGGGATCGCAAGATGCCGGACGCTTTCCCTTGCGAATGAGTTTTCGGATGCCTGGCGGCGTCAACAAGAGACGACCGAAATGGCGAGGTTGCTGGAAGGGAGTGATCCGATGCCGGTCCTCACCTTTCCCGACATTCGTGAACAGCTGACTCGATCCAAGAAGGGTGGGGTCCTTGAAGCCGGTGAGTTACGAGACTGTGTGGCCGTGCTGGCTCTGATGGCGGAGGTAGAACGATATGCCGGCTCTCACAAAGGCGAGATGGAGACCCTGGAACGGGTCTTGGCACCGCTTCATGCCACAAAAACGTTGAACGTGGTCCTGAAAGCCATTGACGTCGCGATTCAGTCCGACGGTTCCATGAAAGATACGGCTTCGCCGGAGCTGCGGCGCCTGACGCACCAAGCGCAGGGGTTGAAGCAGGACATGCGGCAGCATCTGGAGCAGATCCTTCATTCGAAGCGCTATGAGGAGGTGTTACAAGAGTCGTACTTTGCCCAACGGGAGGGACGGTATGTGGTGCCGGTGAAGGCGGACATGCGCGGGAGAATTCCCGGGATTGTGCACGATGTGTCGGCCAGCGGAGCGACCGTTTTTCTGGAACCCCGAGAGTTGGTTGAGCTCAACAATTCCATCAAGGTGGCGGATCTGGAAATTGAGCGTGAGGTTCAGCGTATCCTCCGGGAACTCTCCGCGTTGGTGGCGTCAAAAGCTGCCGAGATCGAGCCAGGGATCGAAGTACTGGCTGAATGGGATGTGATCAGAGCGAAAGCCGAGATGGGCCGCCGACTGAAGTGCAACCCCGTCGCATTGAATGAAGATGGTCGGGTGATGCTCAAGCAGGCCCGGCATCCGCTGTTGCTCATCGCAAAAGATCAGGTCGTGGCGAACGACATCTACATGGACGAAACGATCCGCGTGCTCGTCATCTCCGGGCCGAATACGGGAGGGAAGACCGTCACCCTTAAGATCGTCGGGTTGTTTGCGCTCATGGTGCGGGCGGGGTTGCATCTCCCCTGTGCGCCGGAGTCTGAGATGGCCCTGTTTACCGATCTCTATGCCGATATCGGCGATGCGCAGGATTTGAGCCGCGATCTATCCAGTTTTTCCGCTCACATGACGCACATGATCCGACTTCTTTCCGAGAGTCCTGCCGTGCCAATGTCGACGGAACGTTCCGCGCCGCGCTTCCTGGTGCTGCTTGATGAGCCGGTGACCTCGACCGATCCTCAAGAAGGGGCGGCATTGGCGGAAGCACTCCTGCGCCGTTTGTCCGAGATGAACATGAAAGTCGTGGCGACCACACACTATGGCGGACTGAAAGAATTGGCGCAGACGACGCGCGGGTTCGCCAACGCCAGCGTGGAATTCGATGTCGAACGTCTGGCGCCGACCTATCGATTGTTCATCGGAATTCCAGGCGGGTCGTCTGCTCTGGAGATCGCCGGTCGGCTCGGCATGGATCAAGATATTTTGGACGATGCGAGGAAGCGGTTGCGTCGCGAAGACCGACGCCTCGACGAATTAATGGCAGATTTACAGCGCCAACAACGCCAATTGGCGGAAGATGGTGAGAGGGCCCGACTGGCCAGACAAGAAGCCGAACAGGCGGCTCGTGACGCGGAAGCGCTTCGAATTCAACTCCAGGAAGCAGAGCAGGAAGCTCGACGGGGGCTCAAGAAAAAACTCGGCGAACAATTTCAACGGGCACGGGCTGAAGTCCAGGCCACCGTCGATTCCTTGAAGCGTGAGCAGAAACTCATCAAGGCCAAGGAGACGAAAGAGCGGTTGCATGAGTTGGAGACGAAAGTCAGGCAGGAACTTGTGCCGGCCGGCGGATCGATCCCACTGGAGCAACTCGGTATCGGCGACGTCGTGGAAATCACCGGCTTGGGCATGGTGGGGAGTCTGTTGGAAACGCCACAAGGGAAAAAACGTGTCCGCGTCAAGGTCGGGGAGGGTGAAATTTTGGCCAGCGTGTCGAACCTCGTCGGCATCGAGCAGGAACAAGACGCGACGATAGAACGAATGACATCATCCCCGTCACGTCCTCGCCCGGTTCCAACGAGTAGTAGACTGGGGCTGGATGAACAGACGGTGGTGGATGTGCGAGGGCAAGCGGCCGATGAAGCGCTGGATCAAGTCGTGGCAGCCTTGGATCGGGCAACTCTCGACGGAGCTCCGTATCTCCGGATTATTCATGGCCATGGGACCGGTCGACTCAAATCCGTCTTGCGCGACTATCTGAAAGATTCGCCCTATGTGGCCAACTTTCGCCCAGGTGACAAAGCCGAGGGCGGAGATGGCGTGACCGTCGCAAAATTGCGGTGAGTGTTTTCGTGTGTTTTTCATGTGGCAGGGGGCTTCAACATATTTCGATGCTCCCCTGTATAGTTTTTGATCCACCCAGTATCTAACTCGATACCGCATCTGATTCAGCCATCAATCCGCTCCATACCCTATGTGGTTCCCTTGGTGGTGTAACTGACTGCTCTTGTGGTGATTTTGAGTAACTCGTCATATGTAGTTTTTGCATGGTATCAAGTTTGCTTTGTCGTTGCATGCCTCAGGTTTGTACAGGAACTGTTTATCACGAGTCTAAATTTTCAGGGTCTTGTCATCGATCAGCCTTTGAAGAACGTTCACGTAGGAACTATGTCTAACCAAGAGGGTCATCATGCGCAAAACAACATTCTGTGAAACGAAGGGTCGGAAGGCACCGAAGATGAAGCGCCTAAGAGAATTGGAGCAAGAGAACGGCCTGCTCAAGCTTCTGTACGCCGATCTGCTGCAGAAGTTCTCGTCGTTGAAGGACGGACTGACCAGAAGCGCAAGGGTTTGTTAAGCGACCGAGGCTTCACTCACCGGTGAGTTTGGCTGTCCGTTGATCAGCCAGAGTCTCGTGCCTGTGCTACTGAGAAAGGAGATCACCAATGCCGAGGAAGGGAAAGCCCAATGCTGATCTCAAGGTGACGGTCTCGCCATTCGGTCCGACCCGTGAAGAACTACAGGCGATCGGGGAACGTGTGCTGACACTGGAACAGGTACGCAAGTACATCGGTCGAAGCAAGACGCGATTGCTGTACGTTGAAGCGCTTGATGATGATGGTGATAAGGGGAAAAAGCCTCAGCCGCCCAAACGATTTCGGGCTACGCTGTATGACAGCACAAACCACCGCACGATCTTCGTCGACGGCGGCTTGCGCGATGCGCGGCGCGTGGATATCACCGAATCGGCGCTGCCGCCGCACCCGTCGGGCGAGGAGTTTACCGCCGCCGTGAGAATTCTCCGTGGCGATCCGACGTTTGCCGCGGCGCTTGATGCGCGCCAAATCGAGACTTATCAGCCTATTCCCGCCCTTGCGTTGAATGAATTGCCGGATGGCCGTATCGAGCGGTGTATTGCGATCGGGTTGCTGCCCCGCGGCGGAGACGCGCAGCACGAGATTGTGGCGGTTGACCTGGCGCGTCGGCAGATCATGCGCTACGAAGAACGTGTACCGCCGAATGTCCGGCCCCGCAACCGGGGCTTGTGCGGTGTGCCGCACGACGCCAACCAGGCCACGGCCTCGAAAGGTACCGCCGGGCAGGTCTGGGTGACGGTAACGCAAGGAGGGCAGACGCTATGGCGCTTTCTAGCGGTGCGGCCGGCTGCTTCGAGTGGAACCAACGGCTCCGGAATCGAGCTGCGTTATGTCGACTACAAAGGTAAACGGGTTCTTTACCGCGCGCACGTGCCGATTTTGAACGTCAAGTACGATGGCAATGCCTGTGGGCCTTATCGCGACTGGCAGTACCAAGAAGGCATGATCCAGGCGACCGGCACTGACGTGGCGCCGGGTTTTCTTTTCTGCCCAGCACCAGCCCGGACTATCATCGACACCGGATCGGATACCGGTAACTTCCTTGGTGTCGGTATCTATGTCCTGTTTAACGAGGTTGTGTTTGTAAGCGAAATGGAGGCCGGCTGGTATCGGTACATCAGTCAGTGGCGGCTGCATGCCAACGGCACAATTCGCCCACGGTTCGCGTTTGCCGCGGTCGAGAGTACCTGTGTGTGCAACGTCCACCACCACCATGTCTACTGGCGGCTCGACTTTGATATTCGCACCGCCGGCAACAATCGCGTGCGCGAGTTCAACGATCCGCCGCTCATCGGCGCCAGTAAGTGGCACGACAAACGCTTCGAAATCCGCCGCCCTCGTGACTTCGCACGCAAGCGCAAATGGCGTGTTGAGAACACCCTTACGGGCGAGGGCTATGAGATCGTGCCGAATGCCGGTGATGGGATGGCCACAGCCATGCCTGACTCGCCGTTCGGCCGGGGCGATGTTTGGGTCTTGCGCTATCACGGCAGTGAGATCGACGACGGTGTGGTTGCCGTAGGGCCGCCGTATGAAGCTGATATTGACCGCTGGGTCAATGGTGAAGCGATCAACAATCACGATGTCGTGATCTGGTACGGCGGGCATTTTACGCATGACGTAAATCACGAGGGCCCGGCGCTGCACGGGCACATCGTCGGGCCAGATCTGAAGCCGGTGAATTGGTAGTGCGGTAGGGGCAGCGAACGGTTTGCGGTGTGTGATCAGACTGTCAGTCCTTAATGGCTACGTTGACTGGGGAATCAGACGGCTCAAATCCGCCCTGCGCGAGTATCTGAACGAGTCGCCCTCTGTGGCAGAGTTTCGTGCGGGTGATCGAGCCGAGGGAGGGGATGGCGTGACGGTGGTGAAGTTGCGGTGAAGGTCTGAAAAGGCCTCAGAATAATTATCCTCTAACCTCTTATTATCGTAGTTCCTCCTCGTGCGCATCTCGTGAATCGTTTCCTGACGGTATGGTTTCCGATCACTTCAGTATCTGAATAGATACGCCTTCATATCCAACAGTTTGGCGAGTCCCTCATTTTTTTTCGAATCACATGATCCATATACCTAACGAAGGTGATGGGGTTTCTATCCTCTTGAAGTCGGGGTTGATGTGGAATCGACCTTGCAGGTTATCAAGTGTCTCGTCTGTAGAAGTGAAAATCGACGTAGATGTGATGCAAAGCGATACGCAGGTGTTTTTCAACGGTCATCTCGAATAGGAGGTCGTTATGTACAGGTTCAAATCAATTGAAGAGCAAAATCGAAGATCGTCCGATGCGAAACGCCTCAGAGAGCTGCAGTATGAGAACGATTTCCTGAAACTTCTCTACACGGATCTGTTGGCGAAGACCGTGGTGTTGAAGGGTGGTCTCGCAAGAGGTTTGAAGGAATGCTAAGCGGGAAAAGTTCCGTGGTTGACCGCTTCGCGCTGATCGTTCAGTTCAGTGGAGCAGCTTGATGACCGGTGTGAAGGGCGAGTCGATGTTCCGAGTTACATATTGGTTTGGCTGAGAACGGCTGAACAAATATCGTGATCAGTCGCACATATAACAATGGAGGTTCGCTCGAACGTTATCTCGGTGTGACGACCGATGTCGTTTAAATCACGACAGGCATCCATGCCGGATCGCTTCATTTGCAAGTGATTGATCCAGAGAGCATTCCTTGACAGAGGAAAAGCATTCTTGCTAGCTTTGCACCACTAAAGAAAGCATCGAATCACCTCTCCCGACCAGGCTGTAGGTTCAGTGACATTCCAAGAACTTATCCTTGCCCTCCATCGATTCTGGGCCGATCACGGTTGTGTCGTCCATCAACCCTATGACATGGAAATGGGTGCGGGGACGTTTCATCCGGCCACCTTTTTGCGATCACTCGGACCGGAACCGTGGCGGGCGGCCTATGCACAGCCCTGCCGTCGTCCGACGGACGGCCGCTATGGGGAAAATCCCAACCGCATGCAGCATTATTATCAGTATCAGGTTGTCCTAAAACCGGCGCCCGACAACATCCAGGAGCTGTATCTGGAGAGTCTGGCCCGGCTGGGAATCGATCCGAAGCAACACGACATCCGCTTCATCCAGGATGATTGGGAATCGCCGACGTTGGGAGCGTGGGGGCTCGGCTGGGAAGTGCGGTTGGATGGGATGGAGATCACCCAATTCACCTACTTTCAAGAAATCGGCGGGATCGAGCTCAGCCCGATCACGGGTGAAATCACGTATGGGACCGAGCGGATCGCCATGTATTTGCAGCAGGTGAACAACGTATTTGATCTGGCCTGGACGGATTCGATCAAATACGGTGACATTCATCATGAAACCGAGGTGCAGGGGTCGCGCTACAACTTCGAAGAGGGCGACGTGCCGATGCTGATGCAGATGTTTCAGTCGTATGAGGCGGAGTGCAAGCGGCTGCTGGTGCAGACCGACAAGCGGTTGACTCTGCCGGCCTACGACTACTGCATCAAGTCGTCCCATGCGTTCAACCTCCTGGATGCACGTGGTGCCATCAGTGTCGCGGAACGGACCGGCTACATCGCCAGAGTACGGGCGCTGGCCAGGCACTGTGCCGAGCGCTATATCGAAGAGCGGGCGGCGATGGGCCATCCGTTGTTGACTCGTGAGAGTAAAGCCGTGAAGTCCGTCAAAGCCCGCTCAAAAGCCGGAGCGGGTCGAACGTAGTCTGTTATGCCGACGAAAAAGAAAGCAGGACATCGGAGCGCGCCCAGGAAAGGCGGAGGGACATCCGCACCTTCCGTGGCTGAATTGCTGCTGGAGATCGGTGTGGAGGAACTGCCCTATCAATTCATTGTCCCCGCGCTGGCGTCCCTCAAGGAATCAGTCGAACGTTCATTGAACGATCTGCGGCTCACTTTTCAATCTGTCCGCACCATGGGCACACCGCGTCGACTCACGATCGTGGTGGATGGTCTGGCGACGAAGCAGACCTCCATGACGAAAGAGGCGATGGGACCCTCGAAGGCCGTCGCGTTCGACCAAACCGGCCAGCCGACCAGGGCAGCCACAGGATTCGCCTCGGGTCAAGGTGTCGCCGTCCAGGATCTGCAGATACGCCGGACCCCGAAAGGCGAGTATTTGTTCGCGGTGAAGCGTGAAGAAGGCCGTCCGGTTGCGGCGGTGCTGACCGAAACGCTGCCGCAACTGGTGTCGGATCTTGCGTTTCCCAAGGCGATGAAATGGAATGAAACCGGTGTACGCTTCGCCCGTCCGGTCCGATGGATCGTGGCACTCTTAGGAGGCTCGGTGCTTCCTATCGAAGCGGCCGGGATCACGGCATCGAATCGGACGAAGGGCCATCGGGTCTTGGGTGCAGGGAAATGGGTATCCGTTCGAGATGCCGCTTCCTACATTGGTGCATTGGAGCGTCAAGGCGTCATCGTCGATCCCCAGCGCCGCCGCAAACTGATTGAGGAACAGATCGCCGCCATTTGCCGCAAGACCGGCTTTCAATTGAACGAAGACGAAGCCTTGCTCGACCAGGCGGTGTACTCGACGGAGCATCCGGTCTCGGTCATCGGGTCATTCAAGGACGCTTATCTGGACGTGCCGGAGGAGATTCTCATCACCTCGATGAAGGAGCACCAAGGATTTTTTTCGTTACGGCAAAAGAGCACCGGGAAACTGGCGGCGCATTTCATTGCCGTGGCCAACAATCCCGTCAAGAACATGACGCTCATTCGCGAAGGCAACGAGCGGGTATTGGCGGCGCGATTAGCAGATGCCAAATTCTTTTTCGACGAAGATCGAAAGGTGTCTCTTGAAGAGCGGACGAAAAAGTTGAGCGGGGTCACGTTCCATCACAAGCTCGGCACGATGGCGCAGAAGCAGGAGCGGGTCAAAAAACTAGCCGGCTTCATGGTCGGTCACCTATATTCCGAGCAAGATGAGCTTCGTCAGGTTTGCGATCGAGCGGCGTCGTTGTGCAAAGCCGATCTCGTGACCGGCATAGTGGGTGAGTTTCCGGAGTTGCAAGGCATCATGGGTGGCGAGTATGCCCTGCACGATGGAGAATCTCCCGCGGTGGCTCAAGCCATTCGTGAGCAGTATCTTCCCAAGGCGATCGAAGGGGAGTTGCCCAAGACATTGTCGGGACAGTTTCTTTCTCTGGCCGATCGACTGGACTCCATTGCCGCGTTTTTCCATGTCGGGATCGTGCCCACCGGTTCGGAAGATCCCTTTGCACTCCGGCGGCACGCGACAGCGATTGTGCGGATTATTCTCGAAGGTAATCTCCGTACGGATGTGGCGAGATACATTCATCACGCGCGAAGTCTCGTTTCAGATGACGGTTTCAAAGGACTTCAGGATTCAGAGCGGCACGGCGTCAGTCGGATCACGGACTTTATCTTGGAGCGGGTTCGGCATTACAGCCGAGTGGTACACCTCTTGAGAGATGACGTCATTGATGCGGTTCTCCAGCCCGTTCGTGACAAACCGCTGGACCTCGTCGATCTGGTGCAGAAGATGAAGGCGCTCGAAGCCGTGACGAGCAAACCGGAGTTCGATCCCTTGATCGTCGGTTTCAAGCGGGCTCACCGCCTGGTAGAAAAAGAACAGTGGGAACACCTGCCGGTTGATCCGGCGAAATTTCAGGATGCCTCAGAATCGGCGCTTTACAATGTACTCAACGTAGACGGAGAGAAGATGGGATTGGACCTGACGGCCGGCGACTATCATGAGGCATTGAATGTCTTGGTAGGGCTTAGGCCCAGTATTGATGCATTTTTTGAAGCCGTGATGGTCAACGCAGAAGATAAGGCGATCCGCGGCAATCGGCTGTCGCTGCTCAAAAAGGTCGATGATCTGTTCATGTCATTCGCGGACTTTTCCCGGATTGTGGTACAAGGGCGGTAGGTTGAATCGGGCGGACAACGGACTGCTCTAGAGCGGATCGGACACAACGGGAGTGGTCATGGATCAGCCGATGACGGACGAATCCCGTCGGGCGGACAAGATCCGACGATTTTCTCTTGTGGTCTCGCTGATCCTGGTGGTGCTGTGCAATGCCATTCTTCTCGGCGGGCTTGCGCTCAGCGGCATCAATCTGGATGACTTGGTCAAGACGCCCGATTTTTTCAATGCCAAGCAGGATGTGTGTCTTCGTCTCACGTGGCAGTCGGTGCCGGGAACCAATGAACCGGTTCGGCTCTGTTCCGAATGGCTTAACCTCTCCGACCCGAGCGGAACACCCCATTATCTCCAGCCCGACATGAAGCTCAAGAAAGGGCTTGACGGCCAGTACTACGTCGATCAAGGTATTCGGGCTGACTATCGGTTGTTGATGCTGATGCTGTTTGTCGCTGCTATTATCATCGGTGGCGTACGAGCGAAATGGTTCTTGGTGAACCGCTATCGGCTCCGTCTGGAATCGGCGGACGGTCGTCGCGCGTCGCCCGCTCATTGATACGCACACTTCCTGGAAGGAGAAGTCACGTGGCAAAGAAATACGTCTACTATTTCGGCGACGGCAAAGCCGAGGGCACCTCGAACATGAAGGAGCTGCTCGGTGGAAAGGGTGCGGGATTGGCCGAGATGACGAATCTCGGTATCTCCGTCCCGCCCGGTTTCACGATCACGACGGAAGCCTGTATCGAATACTATAAGTACGGTAAGAAATATCCACCAGGGATGTGGGAGGCGACGTTGGCCGCCCTGAAGCGTGTGGAGCGATCGATGGGCATGGGATTCGGCAATCCCGAAAAGCCGTTGCTAGTGTCCGTGCGATCCGGTGCCCGGGCCTCGATGCCGGGCATGATGGACACGGTGCTCAATGTGGGCCTTACGCTGAAGACGGTGGAAGGGCTTGCCGCCAAGACGAAGAACGAGCGGTTCGCCCAAGACAGCTATCGTCGCTTCGTCACGATGTTCGGCAATATCGTGATGGGGGTGCCCCGCGAACATTTTGAAGCGATTCTGAACCATAAGAAAGAAGAAATGGGCGTGACCCACGAGACGCAATTGGACGCGCGGGGCTTGCGGGATCTCGTTGGGCGATTCAAGTCGTTGGTGAAGGAAGAAACCGGGAAGGAGTTTCCGGATGATCCGATCGAACAGCTCCGGATGGCGATCAATGCCGTCTTCTCGTCGTGGAATGGTGCACGCGCCATTACCTATCGGCGGTTGAACGGGATTCCGGACCATTGGGGTACCGCCGTCAACGTGGTCGCGATGGTGTTTGGCAACATGGGCGATACCAGCGGGACCGGTGTGGCATTCACCCGCGATCCGAACACCGGTGAACATAAATTCTTCGGCGAATGCCTGATGAATGCGCAGGGCGAAGACGTCGTGGCCGGCATCAGAACGCCGCTGCCGGTCAGCGCGCTCGCTAAAAATGTTCCGGCTGCCTACAAGGACCTCGAACACACCTATAAGAAACTGGAAAAGCATTACCGAGACATGCTCGACCTGGAATTCACAATCCAGGAGGGCAAGCTCTACATGCTGCAGACGCGTGTCGGAAAGCGGACCGGGATCTCGGCGGTGCGTATCGCCGTCGACATGGTGAAGGAAGGATTGATTACCAAGCGTGAAGCGGTGCAGCGGGTCGGCCCCGATCAATTAGCGCAATACCTCTATCCAATTTTTGACTCGAAAGTAGAATCCAGCTCGATCCCATTGGGTAAGGGGTTGCCGGCCGGTCCCGGTGCGGCGGCGGGGAAGATCGCGCTGACCCCTGACCGCGCAGTCGAGATGAAGGCGGCCGGTCAACGGGTCGTGCTCGTTCGAGAGGAAACCAGCCCGGACGACATTCACGGCATGAACGCGGCGACCGGATTCCTGACCGCGCGCGGCGGGATGACGTCGCATGCGGCGGTGGTGGCGCGGCAGATGGGCAAAGTGTGCGTGGCCGGCTGTGAAGCGGTCCAGGTGGTCGATGTCCAATCGGTGCGGATCGGGTCGAAGGTGTTCCACGAAGGGGATTATATCTCCGTCAACGGGTCGACCGGGAATGTCTACGACGGCGACGTCCCGGTGGTGGAGTCGGAAATCATTCAAGTGGTGCAAGGGAAGCTGGATGCCAAAAAGTCGCCGAAGTACCAGCTGTTCGCCACGTTGCTCTCGTGGGCCGACGACCAACGCCGGTTGCGCGTTCGGGCCAACGCCGACGTGCCCGACCAGGCCAGGATCGCGAGAGGCTTCGGAGCGGAAGGCATCGGATTGTGCCGGACCGAACACATGTTCTTCGCAGAAGACCGTATTTCGATCATGCAAAAGATGATCTTGGCACGGACCAAGGAAGAACGTGAAAAATTTCTTGATCAACTGTTGCCGTTGCAAAAACAAGATTTTATCGGGCTCTATCGGGAGATGGAGGGTTTCCCGGTCACAATCCGTTTGCTCGATCCGCCGCTCCACGAGTTTTTGCCGAAGCGCGAGGAACTCATGGTTGAGATCGCGCAACTTGAGTTGACGGGGAATGACGGGTCCAAGCTCGAGGAGAAACGCCGATTGCTGACCCGAGTGGAGGAACTCCATGAATTCAACCCCATGCTCGGTCTGCGGGGATGTCGGCTGGGAATCACGATGCCGGAAATCACCCGCATGCAGGCGAGGGGGATCATGGAAGCGGCCTGCGAGTTGGCGAAGGAAGGCAAGAAGATCGTGCCGGAGATCATGATTCCCCTCGTGGGCATGGTCTCCGAAATGAAATCCCAGAAAGATTTGGTGAGAGAGGTCGCACAGGAGACGATGAAACGGTACGGCGTGAAATTGAATTACTTGGTCGGCACGATGATCGAGTTGCCGCGCGCGGCAGTGACGGCCGATCGGATCGCGCGGGAGGCGGAATTCTTCTCGTTTGGGACGAACGACCTGACGCAGACGACGTTTGGCTTCTCGCGCGACGATGCGGCCAAGTTCATCGATTTCTATAGGGCCGAGAAGATCATGGATTCGGATCCCTTCGCCGTGCTCGACCGCGAAGGCGTCGGTTCACTGATGAAACAGGCGATCGAAGGCGGGCGCAAGACGAGGGCCGGCATCAAGTTGGGCATCTGCGGTGAACATGGCGGCGATCCCAGCTCCGTCGAGTTTTGCCATCGGCTCGGGTTGGACTATGTGAGTTGTTCGCCGTTCCGAGTGGCCATTGCGCGGCTGGCGGCGGCACAGGCTGCGATCGCCGAAGCGGACGCCAAGCCGTCAGCATCCAAGAAAACCGCGATGGCGCGCGCCAAGACGGTGAAGTCCGCGGAGGTGTCAAAGTCTTCGAGGCGGGCCAAGCCGGCGCTCAAGACGCCTTCAGGCAGCCGCAAGAAACGGTGACGGACCGCACACGAGATCTCCACTATATGACCCTGGCGCTTCGTCTCGCCGAGAAGGGCCAGGGAACGACCAGTCCGAATCCGATGGTTGGAGCCGTCGTGGTTCGCCAAGACAAGATCGTCGGACGGGGTTTTCACCTCCGACCCGGGACTCCTCACGCAGAAATTCCCGCGCTCCGGCAGGCAGGGAAGCAGACTCAAGGCGCCACATTGTACGTGACCCTTGAGCCCTGCTGCCATCTCAAGAAACGAACCCCTCCTTGTGTCCCGGAGATCCTCCGCGCTCGTGTCCGCCGTGTGGTGATTGCGATGCAGGATCCGAATCCATCCGTAAGGGGAAAAGGAATTGCAGCGCTTCGGCGGGCCGGACTCTCGGTCACGGTCGGAGTGGCCCGCTCGAAGGCGGAGGAATTGAACAAGGCCTATTGTCATTGGATACAAACAGGTCGTCCTTATGTGACGCTCAAGGCGGGCATGACGCTTGATGGCAAGGTGGCCACGGCCTCTGGTGAATCTCGGTGGATTACCGGGGAGTTGTCCAGGAGAGAAGTCCATCAGCTCCGCGGTAGTATGGATGCGGTTCTAGTCGGAGTCGGCACAGTGTTGATCGACGATCCTGCGCTGACCGCGAGAACCGGAACAGGATTGGATAAATTGGCGTCACGGCAGCCTCTTCGCATCGTAGTCGATAGCCTCCTGCGCACTCCTTTGAAGGCACATATTCTGACACAACAGGACAAGGCTAAAACGATTATCGCCACCACTCCCGCGGCTCCTGCGGTGCGGCGATCGCAGTTTCAGAAAAAGGTTATCGAATTACTCACGCTTCCTGTAGATCGGCGTCGTGTCTCGTTGTCCGCATTGCTTCAAGAACTCGGTCGGCGCGGTATCACGTCTCTCCTCCTGGAGGGGGGGAGTGAGATCAATGCGGCGATGCTGAAGGCCAAACTGGTCGATCACATTCGTCTCTACGTGGCGCCGCTGCTGCTTGGCGGGCAGAATGCCAAGGGTGTGATCGGAGGAGAAAGTCCGGCACGGCTTGGCGGTGCGATCGCGTTACGGCATGTGATAACCAGGTTCGTCGGCAATGATGTGGTGGTGGAAGGAGATCTGTGACCGCCTTGATCTGGAGTATCAGCCTGTTGGTGTGTCTTTCCGGTAATATGATTCCAAGTTTCGCGGAAGACTCGACACCGCCTGTCACCGACGTTGCTTCGCGCATCTTACAGTACCTCGATGCTTCTGACGGAGATGAAGCCGAACGACTCCTACAAGGCATCCTCTCCGACAGGAGTGCATCCGTCGAAACCGTCTCCCAGACCATAAAGGCGGAACGAATCTATCAAAGCCAACCCCTTGGGCATCTTCCTGATGAACAGATCGTGAGCCGGGGACAGACCTATGGGCTGTCGCTGTTCATCCCGCCGACATACCGAACTTCGAAGGCCTATGCACTTGTCGTATGCCTACATGGATATGGTTTTACCGGCGAAGAATATTTGGAACGGTGGCGGACACGGTTGGGTGAGGACTATCTCTTGGCCTGTCCCACCTATCCCTCTGGGGCCTGGTTTACCAGGCGTGCTGAAGATTTGGTGTTGGAGACGATCCGGCAAGCGAAACGCCGGTATCATGTCGATCCCGACCGGGTGTTTCTTACGGGCATGTCGAACGGCGGGATCGGAGCGTGGCTGATCGGGATGCACCATGCGCCGTTGTTTGCCGGCCTTGCCCCCATGGCGAGCGGCCTGGACAATGTGCTGATGCCGTTTCTGGCGAATCTCCGAAACACACCCGTCTATATCATTCATGGAACGAAAGATCAGGTGATGCCGGTGGACCTGAGCCGCTCGATCGTCCGAGAGCTGGACCTGCTCGGGTATCCCCATGTGTATCGTGAGCATCAACGTGAGCACCCAATTGCAGGCGGACATTATTTTCCCAAGGAGGAATTGCCGGACCTTGTCGACTGGTTCGGTCATCAACGCCGTGAGCCGCTGCCGGCAAGGCTGACCATTGTGCGTGACGGCAGCCATTTTCAAGCGTTCAACTGGGTGCGCCTGGATTCGACCGATCCGATTGCGGCATTTTCGGACGATCTGGTGGACAAGCGCGACGAGCGAATCAAACGTCGGGTGTATGCCAGACTGGACGCATCGATGGTTGGACATAATCGCATCGAGGTGAAGGCCGAGCACGTCCAACGGTATAGTTTATTTCTGAACGCGCAGTTGATCGATTTCTCCAAGCCGCTTACGGTGGTGACGAACGGCCGTCTCTCGTTCGAAGGCGTCGTTATACCGTCCGTCGAAACCTTGCTGAGACAAGCCAGACTCCGACATGATCCCGAGCGACTCTTCCCCGTTCACCTCACGATTGACCTTGCGAAGCCGGCGTCATGATTACCTCATGGCGGTTTCGGCCCGGCCCTGTGACACACATGCTTGTTGTTTGCATGGGCATGGGGATTCTTGTGTCGGCCGGGCATGGCCGGTCAGACGCGTGCACGTTGTCTCAAGGTCATGGCGGGCTCATATTTCCGGTCGACAGGGTAGATCCCGGGTGGACCTGTCGATTGCAAGCCGTCATCCAAAACCATACGACTGAGAGCAAAGTAGGGCCCATCCGAACCGCTCTCTCTGAATCGCTGTATCGGCATTTGCTGGATCACCCTCCGATGACCGCGGTGTTGATCCGGCGCCTGCGCCTTGGTCTCTACCAGTCGGAAGTGCGTGGCCCAGGCCGTTTCTGGGGTGATGATGCGGAGGGCACGAAGGGCATGGTTGAACTGGTGTACGAGGATCCCGAGTCCCGTATTTACTTTCTTGAAGGAACCCATGAGAGCCGCTTGCTTCCTCACGTGTCGGGAAAAGCGGTCGTCTTCCTCAGGATGGGTGTTGTGCGCGACGCGAATGGGAACGAAGCGATGGACAGTACATTGGTCGCGTACACCAAGTTGGATAATCGGTTCCTTTCGGGCTTGGTGTCCCTTCTCCATCCGCTTGTCTCCAGGCTTGTCACGAGCCGGTTACAAAAAGGAGTGGAGACGGTGAATCGATTGGGGATGACCATGAACCAAGACCCCCAACGGGTGTTGCTCGAAGCGATGAAGCCGCCGTCGGTGGCGGAACAGCACGTAGCGTTTTTGAAAGAGGCGTTGAGAAAGAACAATGCCGACAAGGCAATCTCACGCGACAGAATGACTCCATGACCACATCGCGCAGCTTCGTCCTGATCTGCACGGTCGGCATCTTTTGTTTCATCAGCTACAACATGGTGCGGATGCCCGCCCTCTCCTTGTTCGCCGAATCGCTCGGGGCAGGCCCGGAACGGATCGGGTTGATCGTGTCCGTTTCGACCTTAACAGGTGTCTTGCTCAAACTGCCTTCCGGCGCCCTCTCCGATATCTATGGCCGGCGGTTCCTCCTGCGGATCGGCGTGGTGGCGTTCGGGCTGCCGCCGTTTCTCTATCCCTTCATTACAAGTCTGGACGCGCTGACGGCGCTGCGATTTCTGCATGGCTTGGCAACCGCCATCTTTGCACCAAGTGCCCTTGCCACTGTCGCGGAGCTCTATCGGGAACGGCGTGGTGCGGCGCTCGGGACCTATACGGCCTGCACGCAATCCGGCTCGCTCTTGGGTCCCTTTCTTGGAGGCTATCTCATCCATGCGGCGGGGTTCTCGACGGCGTTTGTCACAGCCGGTGTGTTCGGCTGCGTGGCGATGGTGTTGTTCTATAGCCTGCATCTCGACGTTTCCGTGCCGCAGCGGAAGGAACAGGGAACGGCCGCTGTGCTGTCCGAAATGTGGAAAGGGTTTTCGGTCGTCGCCAAGAATACCAAGGTGCTGATCACCAGTGTGACCGACGCCGCCAAAATGATCGCCAACGGAGCGTTAATGGCGTTTTTGCCGTTGTACGGAGTGTCGGCGGGATTGAACCCCGGTGAAGTCGGCCTGTTGTTTACCGTACAAGCGTGTACGTCGTTCTTTTCGAAGCCGATTATGGGACGAGTATCAGACCGCATGGGTCGCCAGCCGCTGATCCTTCTGGGGCTCTCCATTTGCGCCGGAACCTTTGTCTGTATCCCGCACGTGTCGATGTTTCCCGTTTTGCTCCTGCTGTCTGCGGGATTCGGGTTCGGCGAGGCGGTCGTGTCGTCTTCTTCTTCAGCTCTCGTGGCAGACAGCTCGGAATTTAAAACGCTGGGAGCCGGCATGGGGATGCAAGGAACGATCATGGACATCGGGCATGCCAGCGGTCCCCTTCTGGCCGGTCTGCTGATTGCAAGTCTGAGTTATCCCATGGCCTTCGGCGTCATCGCCGGGGTGCAGCTGCTGGCGGCGGGGGTATTCTGGGTGACGATGAAGCGAATGTAGACGCTGCCATCCCGATAACTGCTGCGATATAATGGGCGGCGTGATGAGGGAGATCGCGACCGAGAATCTTGTGATCGGCGTGCTGGCCGGTCTGGGCGTTGTGGTGCTGATTGTGCTGTTCGTCTATGTGGTGAAACAAATCCTCGTGAGGAAAGACTGATGTTCTCTGGCATCGTTGAAGAAATGGGCGGGATTACCGTCCTGAGAAAAACGCTGGCGGGAGCCAAGCTCACGATTTTGGCCTCGACCGTGATGGGCGACCTCAAAGTGGGTGACAGCGTCAGCGTGAATGGAATTTGTCTGACGGTCGTCTCGAGGAGCGAGCGTGACTTTTCCGTGGAAGTCTCGCCTGAAACGCTCTCGGTGACGACGCTCGGCAGTTTCGCCGTAGGCATGCCGGTCAATCTAGAACGAGCCATGAAGCTCAACGAGCGCATCGGCGGGCATCTGGTGGCCGGTCATGTGGATGGTGTGGGTGTCATTCGTACCCGACATCAAGACGCCAATGCGATCATCCTCACCATCGAAGCGCCGCAAAACATCCTGCGATACTGCGTGGTAAAAGGTTCCATCACGGTCGATGGGATCAGCTTGACCATCAATGACGTGAGCGACAATGGGTTCTCCGTCACCATCATTCCGCACACCGCCAAAGTGACGACGTTAGGTCTGAAACAGGTCAAAGATACCGTGAATCTGGAGTCCGATCTCATCGGCAAATACGTCGAGCGCCTGCTCCAAGAGCGTGGGCAGGTTTCGCCGAAACCGGCACCTGTTATCGACAAAGACTATCTTCAGAAGCGAGGATTGATCTGATCGCTGCGAATGGGACGCGTTTCTGGCTGCCACCGTGCTCAGCCGCATCTCTTCTTATACATCTCATCTGAGCAATAGCGGATGCTTGACCTATACCGCGTAGCGGAATAGACTGACATCTGATGATACGGTCATTCCGGTCGAAGGCGACCGAGTCACTGTTTGCCGATGAAGAGGTGCCCCGCTTTCGCGCATTTGAGAGGATGGCCAGACGAAAGCTATTGCTGCTCCATCGGGCGAAGTCGCTGGATGATCTGCGCGTTCCGCCAGGAAACCGTTTAGAAGCCTTGCGTGGAACTCGAAAGGGACAGTACAGCATTCGTATTAACGATCAGTGGAGGATTTGTTTTGTGTGGGCTCAGGGCGATGCCCGTGATGTCGAGATTGTGGACTACCATTGAGGTGCACTATGGCGCGAAAACGCTTGCTGGAGCCGATACATCCGGGTGAAATTTTGTTTGAAGAGTTCATGAAGCCAATGAACATCAGCATTAATCGGCTTGCCCGTGAGATTCATGTCTCGCCGGGCCGGATCAGCGCCATCGTTAATGGAAAGCGTGCTATCACAGCCGATACCGCGCTCCGGCTCAGCCGGTATTTGGGAACGTCGTCGGATCTCTGGATCGGACTCCAGGGGGAGTTTGACCTACGAGTCGCCAAACGTACGATAGGGTCAGAAATCGAGAGGCATATCCAGCAATATGTTGCGTGAGATCGCATGTTCAAAAGTGACGACACTTGGTCTCAAGCAGGTGAATGATACGGTCAATCTCGAATCAGACCTCATCGGCAAGTACGTCGAGAGCCTGCTCCAAGAGCGTGGCCAGCTTCCCAAACCCACCGTCAGCATTGATAAAGATACCTGCAGGAACAGTGCTCAACTTAGCTGGGGAAGTGCTGTTCGCCCACCGCTGAGTTAAAACCTCTCGGCTCCCTCGAAATCAACCCTACCGCTAAATGTAATCAATTCTTAGGAGCCTGGCTAGGTGAGACTTGACGGAGCCAATAGATCGGCCGAGAATATGCTGCGCTGGTGCCGGTTCCTCACGATCCAGAAATTACTCGGGCACAAGGACGTCAGTATGACGATGACTTACACCCATGTGCTTCACCGTGGACCAACAGGTGTCTGCAGCCGGTTGATCAGCATGTGAACCCATTCATGGGACGGGTGTTATGCGGACCGGCCTAAACATAGTTAGCCAGGCAGAGAGACAATGACGCCAGACTGCACCGAGTTGGAGTGGATGTACCAGCCAGCAGACCTCTTTGAGGCGGTGCACCGCTCTGCCAACACTGAGTATGAGCTAGTCATTGAGGATGGCCGAGTCGTTGCGACTCTGACCGTCCCTCAAAATCCTGTTGCCGAAGACCTTGAGGGACAGATTGAGGCGCATGTTACCTCAATTTTCCTGGTAAGACAGCTTCAGGTGCATCGCACGTACACGCTTCAAGGGCCGCGCGTCTACCAGCATGAGAGAGGGCAGAGAAACGTGGCCATCCGTGTTAGCTCTGTGCTGAGTGCGGAATCCGTTGGTCAACCCGACATTATTCTTCGAGACCAGTCTGGTAACATTATGCGGGACACGAGAGCCGAACGCATCGCCGCGTACACCTCTATTGGAATCCATCACGCCCAAGCTGACCCGATCGACTGTACTGCATCGGCTGTTCACGAGCTATTCTCGGTCCATATCAGATCCAAACAATGAGCTCGTCCACCTTTACGAGATCCGGGATGCCCTTTCCCAACATTACGGCGGCGAGCAGAAGGTTCGTGCTACCTTGAACATCAATCGTGCCGAATGGCAGCGCCTTGGCGTCCTCGCAAACGTTGAACCCCTGCAACAAGGGCGGCATCGCGGCAAAAACATTAGCGGCCATCGAGTCGCCAGCAGCGGGGAGTTGGAGGAGGCTCGAAGCATCGTCCGCAATTGGATCATGGCCTTCGCGCAGACCCTCTGAGGAACGAAGGAACCGGCTAACCACACCCTGCGGCGGACCGGGGCAGAGCGGTGGTGTACGGCTTGGGGGCCCCGTCACGGGTGGGGTGCAGTGCGTTAGACCGACATCGAGGAGAGCGTCAGATGAGGCGGGACTTGGACCTGATCCGGAAGATGCTGCTGGCAATCGAGGATTCCCCTTCTGGATGGGCGCCTGACATCAAGATCGATGGCTACTCGGACGTACAGATCGGATATCATGCACATCTGATGATCGGCGCCGAGCTTGCTCGGGGCAGCGATGTTAGCACTATGGGGAACCAGGCACCTAAGGCATGATCACAAGCCTCACGTGGGAAGGCCATGAGTTCACCGAGGCGGCACGAGATGAGAGGCGCTGGAAGAAGGCCGTGGGCATTGTGGCCGAGAAGGGCGGGAACATCACACTCGATGTCATGAAGCAGCTTCTCATGAGCCTCATGAAGGGAACCTTGGGACTCCCGTGAGCAAGGAGCGGTTCAACAATCGGTTGGAATAGGTGAACGCGGTGTCAGCGATGGTCGTTTGACGCTCACTCCCCGTGAGCCCTACTGAAACGGTTTTCAGCCAATGACAGCACCACAGGTATTTATCTCGTATTCTGGGCATGATTCATTTGAGACGAGCCTGCTGCAATATGCGATCGAGACCCTGCTCAATCGTGAGGGAGTGGTCGCCTGGACATTCCAACGAGATCAGGTTCGTTCGGAGAAAGAAATTGCAAACAGCTTAAAGCAACGGGTCCGTGAATCGGTCGCCACTATTTTCTTGGTTTCACCAACTACTCTTGATGGTGGAGCGACTCAATGGATGGAATTGGCCTATTCCGACGCATTCGACGTGCCCACTTTTGTGCTTTTACACCATTTGGAGTACGAAGAACTCAAAGCGAAGGAACGCGGCGTTCCTCCACTGCTTCTGTCCAGTCAGTGCAATTCGGCGCATGACTGGAAGCGCATCGTGGAGGATATACGCAACCTCCTAAACAAGGGGAAGTAGCAATGGCCGAAAAGATTTTTCTTTCATACGCACAGCAGGACCGCAAGATTGCAGAACGGATTGAGGGTTACCTGCGAAAACATGGAATCGTCACTTCGCCAGAGGTGGAGTTCTTTGATCCTCAGAAGGGCATTCAAGCTGGAGATAATATTCGCGCGATTCTTAAAAACGAGATAGCGGCATCAAGCACAGTTGTAATCATAACGTCCCCCAATAGCGCTCAATCACAATGGGTTAGTTACGAAGCGGGTATGGCATCTGCTCTAGGAAAACCCATTGTCGTGGTTGGTGTCGGCGGCGTCGGGAGCAAATTTGCTCAAGCGCTCGGCGATGTTCGAACAATCGAAATAAAGGACGAGGACTAACCTCACGCTCCAGTCGAGGCCACAAAGCGGCGCAGCTGAGCGCTTCTAGGTTGGGGTCGGATCTTGAATCGTGCACGTGGATGTTAACGCGGTCTATGGAATTCTCTGTACGATATCCTCATACACCGTCTTGCGATGTTGAATTCCTAGGACCCACACTTCTTCTCCTTCGATCTTATACACGACGCGATAGTCCCCGACACGGAGCTTCCAGTAGCCTCTCAATGTCTTGCAAAGAGGTGTGCCGTATTGGTGCGGAGCACGAGTCAAGCGCGACTCAATGGTTCCAGCAATCCGGACGTGGAGATTTTGAGGAATAAGGGGGGGTATCTTCGTCCGCGACGGCAGGGTGGTACCGAAGTGCGAAGGACACTTATCGTCTCAATCGTTTGAGCGGTGCCCAGGTCTGAGCATGTGTTAAGGCTTTCTTTCTGTCGAACGTCTGCTCTCGATCTTTGGCCAGACCTGCCAGTGCTCGATCTTCTTCGGCTTCCAGTGCGTCTTTGACGAGATCCCGCACCTTCAGCGAAAGTGACACGCCATCCCGCTTCGCCCAATGCCGGAGCTCCTCGTAAATCGGTTCTTCCAGGACGACATTCACGCGGTGATTTGTGGATGCCATTAAAAGTCCTTTCTACAGAGTATGGGACTCTTTACGGCTCATTACGAGCAGACGAACGGTAGGCAACGTGAAGAGCCAAACCTAAGATCACGGAGAAAATGATCCCGACGCCAAGCTGAAAATCGAAGCTCAGTGGCCCAACATAAATTTTATACAGCTGCAAAAGGATCAGGGGGAGGACAACCGCCAGGACAAGCGCGATCATATGCCGTCGCAAATAGATCGGCTCCCCTGGCTTTCTCCCGCCCCTTCCCAATGTCGTCACTCCTCGATCGTGGAAATATCGCCCGGGTCTTGTCCCAGTTCTTTCGCCTTCAACACGCGCCGCATGATTTTTCCGGAGCGAGTCTTCGGCAGTGACGACACGATGTCGATTTCAGACGGGACGCCGATCTTGCCCAATTCTTTCAGAACTTGATCCTTGATCGATTTGATGAGGGCCGGGCTTTCCTGCTCTCCTTGTTTCAAAATGATGAAGGCCTTGATTGATTCACCGACTGTCTTATGCGGCTTGCCGATGACCGCTGCCTCCGCGACGGCAGGGTGGCTGACTAAGGCGCTTTCGACTTCGGCGGTTCCAAGCCGGTTGCCCGCGACTTTGATCACGTCATCCGCACGTCCCATGAACCACATGTAGCCGTCTGAGTCTTTGTGACAGACATCGCCGGCCGTATAACAATTAGGGATCGTATTCCAGTAAGCCCTGTACCGCTCCGGATCTTTGTAAATCGTACGCATCATGGAGGGCCACGGTTTTTTGATGACGGCGAAGCCGCCGGCGTTGGCAGGGAGACTGTTTCCCTCGCGATCGACGACGTCGGCTTCAATCCCCAAAAAGGCGCGCGTGGCCGAGCCGGGTTTCAGCGGCACGGTGGGAAGCGGGGAAATAAGGATTGCCCCCGTTTCCGTCTGCCACCAGGTGTCCATGATCGGTTTGTCCCCGCCCGTCACGCGGTGGTACCATTCCCACGCTTCAGGGTTGATCGGTTCTCCGACACTTCCAAGAATACGAAGCGTCGAGAGATCGAATTTCTTCGGCCAGTCTTCGCCGTAGCGCATGAGCAGGCGAATGGCGGTCGGGGTCGTATAGAAAATCGAGACCCCGTACCGTTCGATGAGATCCCACCAGCGCCCAGGATTTGGATGATCCGGTTTCCCTTCCGCGGTCAGAATCGTGGCCCCATTAAGAAGAGGACCATAGACGATATAGCTGTGGCCTGTGACCCAGCCTGGATCAGCTACGCAGAAATACACGTCCTCATCTTTCAGGTCGAACACATACTTCGTCGTCGTATAGGTGCCGACCATGTACCCTCCATGGACATGGACCACACCCTTCGGCCGGCCGGTCGTGCCGGAGGTATAGAGAATATACAGCGGTGCTTCGGCATCCAGCTGTTCTGCTTCGCAAACCGGTCGTTCATGCTCGACCCACTCCTTCCAGTCGATTTCCTTCGGAGCGGCAAGGGGAGAGTCGGTGATCAGGCGGCGTACGACCACCACATGGTCGATCGTCGGACAGGTTTTAAGGGCCTCGTCCACGACCGATTTCAATGGGATGGTCTTGCCGCGGTCGAACCCGACATCCGCCGTAATCACAAGCTTGGCCTCCGCATCGTTGATACGGCTGGCCAGGGCTGGGGCGCTGAACCCTGAATAGACGACACTGTGAATCACGCCGATTCTGGCGCACGCCAGCATGGCGATGACTTGTTCAGGTATTTTGGGCAAATAGATGGTGACACGATCGCCTTGTCGGAGACCCAGCTTTTTCAGGGCGTTGGCGCAGCGGTTCACCTGCCGGTACAGTTCCGCATAGGTGAAGATGCGTTCTTGATCCTGTTCGCCCACCCAGATCAATGCGACTTTGTTCTTTCGCCAGGTCTTGAGGTGACGATCCAGGCAGTTGTAGGCAATGTTGCATCGTGCGCCGACGAACCATTTCGCCCAGGGATAATTCCACTCCAGCACCTTCTCCCAAGGAGTGAACCACTCCAGCTCCTTGGCTTCACGGTTCCAAAACGCTTCAGGGTCTGCGATGGATTTCTTGTATTCGGTCTCGTAGTCTTTGATATAGGCTGCGGCGATTGTCTTGGCGGTCGGCTGGTACGTCCGACTTTCCTTCAACAAGGTCTCGATCTGTTCGCTCATGGGATAGCGTCTCCTTCTTCAGCACAGTCTATCGCCGACGCGCAATTATGGAGAAAGTCGCGGGCGCCTGCAACCATGCAGTTGCGCCGAAACCATTACGGCGATGGCGTTGGCGAATTCCTCTCGACTCAGTTTCTTGACACCCCGTCTGAGCGAGAGATAGGCTAATTCGATGATCAGCGCCAGATATGTTGCGAGGAACTTCTTGGTGATTTTCTTTAGCCCACTCTTAGTGGGTGCGTATCTCCTCGGCATTGCCCCATTGATCAGTTTCTCGACTGCAGAGGCCCAGTTGGGGAAGCCGGAAGGTCTGTATTACAAGTCTTGGGCTATCATCATCGGCATCGAGCACTACGTTTTAGCTCCTCCCATTCCAGGGGCGATCAGCGATGCCAAGCAGGTTGCCGAGGCGTTTCGGCGCTTGGGGTTCGAGGAAGTGGTCGAGCTCTACGACAAAGATGCCAGTTCACGGCGTCTCCACCAGCTTCTCAACGACATGTTGCCGAGAAAAGTTGGGCGCATGGACCGGCTCGTGATTTTCTACGCGGGCCATGCCGGCTTTAGCCAGGATGCCGAAGGACAAGACCGTGGGTATCTGGTGCCGTTTGATGCACAGGTCAATAACGTGACGAAGTCAATCACGGTCGACCACTTGAAAGAATTCACGAGGCGCTCGGCTTCCAAGCACATCGTCTTGATTTTCGATGCGTCGATGTTCGGATGGGAGACCACCGAGCCTCCCGGGCTTTCGTTGGAAGGACGGCTGGCCCCGGAATCCGATACGGAGCGGCGTGCAGTCCACGTGATTAGTGCGGCAGGGAAAGGAGAGACTGCCGTTCGCTCCGAGAAGGGGAGTCGTTTTGTCGAAGCCTTGCTGGATGGACTTTCAGGCTCCGCCGATCTGGATGGAAACGGCTGGCTCATGGCTTCCGAGTTGGGAACCTATCTGTCGCGACAGATTGAGACGGCCTCCAACGGAATCCAACATCCGTCCAGTCTACGCATCGACGGCGATGGAGACGCAGTGTTGGTCGAAGGACCCAGGTCGGCGTTTACGCTTGGTGTCGCACCTCAGACTCTTGCTGAACGGCAACGGGAGGCCAAGGCTCAGTACGAACGGGCCTTTGCGTTGTTACGGGAAGGCAGGTCCGCAGAAGAGGCGTTGGAGCGACTGGACCGTGCGATCGGTTACGATCCCACCTACGGAGACGCCTACGTTCTGAAAAGCTATGTTCGACTGGAAGTGGTGCCGAACCTAGACGAAGCCTTGGCGATCGGCCTCCTTGCGGTGAAATATGCGCCGGGGAACCCGGATTCGTTTTACACGCTGGGTTTGATCTACGAAAAGCACGGCAAATTTGCAGAGGCGGAATCGGCTTTCCGGCAAGCATTGCGCGTGAACAATGACTATCAGGACGTCTACTTCGCGTTGGGAACACTGTATGCCGATCATCTGAATGATCATCCCAAGTCGATGGAAGCGTTTCGCCGGTACTTGGAACTGGGAGGTACGCATGCTCGTGCCCGTGCTGCCGTTCATGAAACCGGCACGATGGTGCCTTAATCCTTTTCACCGCCTTTCAGGTATCCGAGACCGATCTTGACCGCTCGACGGGTGATTTCCGCCCAGCGTGCTTGGGGGTAAGCCGAAAGCACCGCCGCCGCTTTGGGATCCTGGATCTCAAGGTTAAGAATTCTAATGACCCCGTCGTCAATCTGAATGTCTGCCACAGATCCCCCCTTCCATGATGTAACCGCTCGAAGCACGGCGTTGCGTTGACTGATATCAGGACCCATGTTAGCATGACTCCAACGTTTTTTCCCGGGACGTTAATCCTAGGAATGAGTACTTATATCTCAAGGAGGATTGTATGATCCGGTCACACGCGATTCAATCAAAGCTGGTCGGTCCTGGTCTTGCGATCCTCATCATTGGATTGGCGGCTTGTGGCGGTCCTCCGAAATGGGTCGAGAAGGGGTCTGGAGCCTATAACGAAAAAGACAGCAAAGCTTTTTATGGGGTAGGGGCGGTCGCGGGGGTCCGTAATGCGCCGCTTGCCTGGGATACGGCCGAGAATCGCGGGAGGGCGGAGATCGCCAAAACATTCGAAACCTACACCGGGTACCTGATGAGAGACTATGCGGCCTCGACGACGGCCGGAGATTTTACCAGGAATACGGAAGAGCAGAATGTGGAGCGCGCCATCAAGACCATTACGACGACCACACTTAGCGGAGTCCGGAAAATCGATCAGTACATGGATCCCAAGACCAACACTTATTACGTCCTGACCAAGTTGAGTCTGGAAGATATGAAAAACAACTTGGAGCAGGCCAAAGAGCTAAATTCACAAGTACGGGACTTCGTCCGGAGGAACGCCGACCGCCTGTTCGAACGGTTGGAGCAGGAAGAAGAAAAGCGAGGCGTTCGCTAAATCCATGGAGCATGAGACGCTTTTTTCTTCCCGGAGGTTCATGGTGACCAAGACATTTCGTCCTTCGCTTGTCGTCACGGCGAGCGTAGTTCTGGCGTTGTCCGGGTGCGGACACGAAACCAAGGTGACTCGGGTCGATACCGGGCTCGTCACCGACTTGAGCGGTCGGTGGAACGACACGGATTCCCGGATGGTCGCCGAAGCGATGGTCAAGGATGCGCTGCAATATCCATGGCTCGGGAATTTTGAAAAAGCGAACCAACGTCAACCTGTCGTCGTGGTGGGGACGGTCTTGAATAGCAGTCATGAACATATCAGCGTGCAAACCTTCATCACGGATTTGGAACGAGAACTCACCCATTCCCAGAAAGTCACGTTCGTGGCCGGCAAAGGTGAGCGGGATGAGATTCGGACCGAACGGAAAGAGCAGGCCATTTACGCGCGCGAGGACACTCAGAAAGCTCCCGGAAAAGAGACAGGCGCCGATTTCATGATGAAGGGGACGATCGCCACCATTCTTGATGAAGCCGACGGAACCAAAGCGGTCTTCTATCAAGTGGATCTTCAGATGATCGATCTGGAGAACAATGCGAAGGTGTGGTACGGGCAGAAGAAGATCAAGAAGGTGGTTGAAAAGAAACGCACCGTCTTTTAAGTTCCACGGACACTGTTGAACGCAATCTTCCCACGCTTTGCCCACGGGGATCCTGTGCGGTGGGGCGTTGTCACCCCGATCTCGTTACTCCCGTTTCTTGCCGTTCTCCTGTTTTTGACCGGATGCGGCCCTGCCGTCAATCGCTACCTCCTTGTCGAACAAAGCCTCGTCGCCGGTGATCCGGAACGCGCGGCGGCGATCATCGAGCAGACCAAGAAAGAATATGGCGCGAAGGGCCGCTTGCTGTACGAAATGGATCGAGGATTGGTGCTGCAGCTGGCGGGTCACTATCAGCTGAGCAATGCGGCATTGGAGCGGGCGGAAGAGGAGGTCGAGCGGCTCTATACGAGGACCATTCGCGCGGAAACCGCCGCATTCCTCACCAACGACAACGTCCTGCCGTACGAAGGCGATGCCTACGAGCATGTCATGATCAACGTGATCAAGGCTTTGAACTATGCGGCTCAAGGACAACTTCTGGACGCTCTGGTCGAGGTGCGACGGATCGATCATCGGTTGAATGTGCTCGGCGACCGGGTGAAGGATACCCAGAAGTACCGGACCGACGGGTTCGCCCGATATGTGAGCGGAGTGCTGTACGAGGCCTCCGGTGATCTCAATAATGCGTTCATCGCCTATCGCAACGCGTATGAAGCGTATGAAAGCATGCGCGGATGGTCGAGGACGCCCCCTCCGCCATCGTTGCGCGCGGATCTCCTGCGCACGGCCGAGGCCCTCCATTTAGCGGCGGAGTTCGAGGGATATCGGCAGGCATTTCCCGATGTCGCTTTGCAGCCGTTCTCAGACCAAGAGCAATTCGCCCAAGTCGTGATGATCAGTTATAATGGGCGCGCCCCACGAAAAGAGGATCTCTTCTTGGACTTACCGATTAGTCTTGATGCCGTACAGTTGGTCCTACTGAATAGAGGAATTTTCCAGTCGCCCTATCCGCGAGATCGTGTCGCGGACAGTGTTCTGTACGGACTCAATGGGCGGGTGGTCCGCGTTGCACTCCCGCGGTTGGTTCCGCAAAAAACACAAGTGCCATCTGAAAACATGACGCTGACCGATTCGACCGGCCGTGCGGTCACGGTACGATCTGAATTAGCACACAATGTCACGGCACTGGCGGAAAAAAGTCTTTCGGAGCGTTTGCCGGCGATCACGGTGAAAGCGTTGGCTCGATCTGCGACGAAGTTCGCGATGGCTGAAGGAGCCATGATAGGAGCGCAACAGGCTGCGGGGAGAGATGCCGCGCCGTGGGTCGGACTGTTGGTCGGGCTTGTGACTCATGGGTTGGCTGTGGCATCTGAGGAAGCCGACAAACGGAGTTGGCAAACCTTACCCGACGAGATTCATGTGGCGCGGGCATGGGTTCCACGCGGTGAGTATCGCGTGGCCATTCAACCTTCAGGACAAGGGGTAACGTCGGCCAAAGATGGGCAGATGGTCGCACTGGAGGCAGGCCAGACGATGTTCATCATCCAACGTGTGATGCAATGATGCACGCCCGTGGTTCGCCCATCAAACAAGCGTCGGCGTTCTTCGTCTGCCTCTGGCTGATCGTGTCGGTATCGGCGGGCTGTGCATGGTTCACTGGAAAAGAAAAGCCGGGGTGGGTCGATGGTCGGAGCTTGGAATATCCATTGGCTCAATACTTAACCGGAGTGGGACAAGCGGACAGTCGAAACAACGCAGAGGATCAGGCCTATGCGGCCGTGGCGCGTATTTTTAAGGCTGAAGTGGCGGCGCAGGCGAAGGACTGGGAGTCGTACTTGGTTGTCGAGAACCGCGGTGTCTCGAACGCCGAGCGACGGCTCACGATCGACAATGTGACGAAGGTCTCGACCGACAAGGTGCTTGAGAATGTCAGAATCGCGGATGCCTGGTACGACCCGGACAGTCGGGTGCACTACGCGTTAGCCGTGATGAGTCGTTCCCAGGCTGAAGCTTCGTTGATGGAGAAGCTTTCGGCGTTGGATCGCGCCATCGAAGCAGATGTCACCGAGTCACGGCATGTGGCCGACAAACTGGCCAAGATCCGCACCCTTCGACGGGCCGGGAGAAATCTCGTTCTGCGCGAGGTGTACAATACGGATCTCCGCGTGATCCGCCACACGGGGCTCGGAATCCCATCCTCTTATCAGGTAAACGAACTGTCAGGTGAGTTAGAGCAATTTCTTGCCTCGAATCTGGTGCTTGCGGTACAAGTGTCCGGTGACCAGGCGGAGCCGGCAGGGCGCGCACTGGCGGAAGGACTTATTCGGGAGGGACTTCGCGTGACCATCCAGATGGGACATGAAGAGGCGGATCCGACGGAAGTGATCATTCGAGGCACGGTCCGTCTCTTTCCTGTCGAGGTCCATGACCCGAATTTCAAATACGTTCGATGGTGCAGCGATTTCGAGATCGTGGAGCCGGGGACGCGCCGGGTCGTCGGGGCCGTCGCCCGTGGCGGTAAAGAAGGGCACTTGACGGAGCGTGAAGCGACGGCGAAGACGCTTCGTGTGATGCGGCAAGAGTTGTCGTCGGATGTCGCGAAGGCGATTGCCGCGCATATCTTCGGCGAGAGCGCGTTGCCAGAGGCGGCGACGATGCCGGCAAGTTGCCCGCGAGAAGCGTCAGGGATGAGGCGGTGAACGATATTCTTTCATGAGGGGAGGCAGCGATCGTGAAAAAATCAGATGAACTATCCGTCAGTCGTGCCCCGCGCAGCAGGGGGCGTGGGTTGACCAAGACCGGACAAAAGATCTCAAGCCGTCTGGCCAAGCGGCGATTGAACGAGCGACTGAAGGAAGACACGGTGTCTTTCAATAAAGGTAATCTAGCCGATACTTTGAGAAAAGAAGGCTACGAAGAGGTACCGCTCGATGAACTGCAAGACCGGCTCTCGAAGCTCGAGGGTCCGCTCGCGGAACTCATTTTGAAGGGGAGGGTGTAACGGGATGCCATACTACTACTTTGACTCCACCGCACTCATCAAGCGCTACAGCATGGAGCGGGGCACGAGAATCGTCAATAAGCTGATGGTGAAACGTGGGAAGGTCGCGATTGTCCCGACCTGGACGGTGACGGACTTCTATTCGATTCTCTGCGCACGCGCCCATGAAGGGCAGATTACGCGGGACGATTGTTATTCGGTGCTCTATAAGTTCGAAATCGAATCCAAGCAGGGGCTCTATCAGTTTATCGCACCCACGACGGAGACCTACTTGGCGACGAAAGAGTTGGTTCTGGAGTATCCGTTCCTTCGTTCACCGCAGGTGATGCATCTTGCGCTGGCGTTGGAGTTGAAGCCGTTACGATTGACCGTCGTCAGCGCGGATACCCAGCTTTTGGCGGCGTCAAAGACCGCGGGATTGCACATTGTCAATCTGGCGGAAGACTAGCATCGCCGAACCATTCTCACGAATACGGTCATGTGGCGCGGATATTGAGTGAGCGACCGCTGGAGGTTTCCTCCGACGCCTGTTTCAGCAAGTCCAGAACCGCTCGATTCCAACCGGCAGGACCGATGCCTGGTGCGCGAATCAAGTTGGGCAGATTGATATCAGGATCGTAGGAGCCGTCCGGTTTCTGTACCAGCACCGGATGATCAACCGTCAAGAGGAGCGGGAGATCGTTCAGACTGTCGCCGATGCCGATGGTTTCGACCTCGTCCGATGGGTCGGCCAGTCGCCGTTGCCGTTTGTAGCAGCGGAGCAGAATGTCGGCGGCCCGACCCTTGTCGTTGTTTCCCGTCAAGTGAAAGAAACGTCCGCCTCGAGTCCAATTCAAGCCACGTGTCACGACCTGGCGGCAGACTTCTTCGATCAACTTAGGGGGGCCGTTCACCAAGAACGGCTCATCGAATTCCCGCAGCATAGCCCGCAGCGCATCTTCCCGGGAGAGTCCTGTGGTGGCCATGACTTCGTCGACCGACAGATCGCCGAAGCCTCGAAGCGGTGTGCCCACCGCTTCTTCGATCTGCCGGAGTACATCACGCAGCAGCGCGTAAGGGGTCCCGAGTTCGATGACTTGATAGCCGGAACGGCGCCGCGACCGTTCGAGGGGAAAGTCGAACGTATCGAAAGGCACGAACACCGCCGCGCCGTTCTCGACGATGAAGGGATTGTGGTGATCGAGACGCTCTCGCAGCGGTTCGATTTCCGCGCGGGTCTTTCCGGAGACGAGAATGATCGGAACGTTCTCCGAGCGGAGCGCGCTCAATGCCGGCCTCGCCTCGTCAAAGGAATAGGTGTCGTTGTCCAGGAGACAGCCATCAAGGTCTGAAAATAAGATATAGCGTGACATGGTTTTAGAGATGTCGTAAGTCCTCGTTGATGTGCGACCGGGAATGTCCGGCCAGACGTCGCTCCAGAAAATCCTTAGCCAGATCCTTACCGCCCAGCCCCAGCGCCAGCGCGGCGGCAAGAACAAGTCCTCCCCAGGTAATGCCGAATCCGACGACGACGATGTGCTGGGCGATTCCCAACTGCTCGAGCGCCATGGCAACCGTGAGGAGCTGAATGCCCCAACGTGTCCCGGCTGCGATCCAGCGGGCCGGCGGCAACCCGGCGTTCACGGCCGCGATGAGGACCGCCTGAGATACAAAATTCGAGATGAGATAGCCGATGATCCCGATCACGGCCGCTGTGACCAAGTGCGGGATGTAGGACAACAGTGAGTGAGCCGCTTCATTGATCGGGGCGACGTCGAGCGCGCCCAGCGATGCCGTGGTGGCAAAGATGACGATCAACCAGTAGGTAATCCTGCCGATGATATAGGAGGGGTCGGATTTGATGCCACCCCTCAGCAGGGCCGACGCGATCCCGATCCGATCACAGAGCCGATCCAGACCGATGACGCGAAGCAGGCGTTCCATCAAATGTCCCATGCCCCAGGCGACGCCCAGGCCGACCAACAAAAGAATCATCATGGCCAGGATATTAGGAAGAATGGCGAAGACGCGTTCACCGAGAGCAGCGACGGGTCCAAGTAACGTGTGTTCCCAGGTTGAAGTCATGGCTGGCTCCTTTCAGGCCTCGCGGGGGTGGCGGTGATGACGTCCCGCGCATCATGAGACTGAGGCCAACGAGTCACAAGATAGTCCTTCTGTTTCTCGAAAGTTCGGCACAGCGTTTCGATGAGATGTTCCGCTTCCGCGGTCGTCAATCCCTGACTGTCCAGCACGAATGACGCAGTCTTCCCCAAGTAGAGAGGGGTCAGCGCTTTCAGGAGATGTTCTTGCGGGAGCACGCTCCGATGATGAGCCAGGGCGGCGTCATAAATGATTTGGGCCCACAACGAATCGGGAATGCGGAAATCGCGGATGGGGCTGTCCCGAAGGCGGGACAGCTGATCCAGTGCGTCTTCAGAGAGAATGCGCGCCCAAATATCGTGGAGGTCCGTCAGTCCGAGATGAAACAGGTCCACCATCCGTTCGACGTTCACATTTACCGGCTCCACGCCCACTTCATACTGAAAGCCGAAGAGCGGCACTTTCCGCGAGTCAGTGATGGAGAGCCAAGTGGGGGCATGGGCTTCCATCAAGGCGAACAAGGCGCCCACAACCTGTCTCAGCATGGAGGACAGGTCGGCGGCAGGGTCCTTGGGATCGTGAATCTTGGCCCCGAGAAAACTCTGACAGACCCTGGCTCCGCTCGTAATGGCTTCGGTCGTCATCCAAATGTCGATTCCGAAGCGCGCGACATCCGACTCCCAGACGTGCTTTTCGAGATAGTGCTGGGCCAGGTCTCCGGTGAATCCGAAATCGCCGCCGATCGGCTGACGGACCTCCTGACCATAGAGGGCTCGGGTGAGGGGATAGGCGATACTGTTGGTGATGGTTCCGTCGTACTTATGGCGCCGATAGAACGGAGCCACATAATCGTAGCCTTCCTTGATGATCGGATGAAGAAGCAATTCCATCCACTCGGGCGTGATACTGCGGACGTCCGAATCGACGACGGCACAGGCTTTGACCTTGAGCCGACGAGCGATCTCGAAAATCGTGCGAAATGCACTGCCCTTGCCCGGAATGCCATGGTAAGGTGTGATAATGCGGTGCAATGTGCTCTGCCGATCGCTGATAAACAGCGGTTCGAGATCGACCATCGTATGGGCGACGATGGCCGGGGTGTTGTCGGAGGACCCCCCGTCGGCATTCACCAGGACGGCTCGCTGACCGTGAAAGTACTTTGCCAGGCCGGCACCGACGGCACGGACGACATGCCCGATGGTCCCGGCATTATTGAAGCTGGGGATGCCCACCAGAATGTCGGCGCTGCGGACCGCTCCGAGCAGCTCTTCGGTTTCAGGTGTGAGCGGGATCAGGCCGGTGTTCATGAGACAGGTTGCCTCGTTTCCGCCGCGGGGTCCCAAGCATGGTCTTGCTCGACGGCATCCATCAGCCGATGAAAGATGTCGGGTACGGCATGGGTGACGCGGCTCCAATTCGAAATCATGGGGACGCCCAACGGGTCCTCGAGAAAACTGTCGGTGGCCAATGTCATGCCACGCAGAAACACTTCGACGGCCCGCCGCTCTTCATGGCGGTCGAAGCGCAAACTGTTGATCGCCGCATCATTTTCATACCGACTGATGGCTTCTTGGGCGGCCTGCAGGTATGTGGCCCGCAACGTCTTGAGCGTGCTTTCCGAGAGGACCAGCCCCTCGCTCGCTAGGTTGCGGAACAGCGATTTTGTGATGTCCACACACATTTTCAACAATCCTGCATCCGGATTGTGTGTCGACAAGGTTTGATGCTTGTGCTCATAGGCATCGGCGATATCCGCTTGACAGATCCGCCGGAGCGCGCAGTTACGGTACACCTCGGCCAGCATGCCGACTTCCAACCCCCAATCCCCGGGAATGCGGTTGATCCAAGCCAGATCCCGCACCATCGCGAATTCACCGGCAAGAGGGTATCGAAAACTGTCCAGAAACGAGAGAAGGGAATGCGGTCCGACCAGCAGCTGCAGGCTGCGAATCAGCGGCGTAATGAAGAGACGCGTCACACGCCCATGCATCCGGTCCGTCACGCGGCTGTAGTATCCTTTACAGAATTCGTACGCGAGGTTCGGATTCGCGACGGGGTAACAGAGGCGAGCCAGGTATTGGCGGTCGTAACTCACAATGTCGCAATCGTGCAGGGCGATCACCTGACTCTGGCCGCGGGCTAAGACATAGCCATAGGCCGTCCAACATCCACGTCCCTTGCCTTGATGTCCGATGTCGATTTCATGCGAGACCAACACATTCAAGATGGCTTGGATCCGAGCGCCGTCGTTCCAGATGACGCGAACTCTTTGAGGGAGCTGGGAAAAGAACTGTTTGGCCAACCTGAATTCCAATGCTGACGCTTGATCCAGTGAGACGACGATTTCGTTGATGTAGCGAACGTCACTCAAGATTCCGACGATGCGTTTGAGCGCAGGCCGCTCCAGTTCCGCATAGAGCGATGGGAGAACCAGTGCGATGGGAGTCGTCTTCGCGTACCGTTCGAGTTCCTGCTCGAGCTGCTCGGTATTGGATTGGCCGAGACGGTGTAGAACGGTCACGACCCCATTTTGATAAAAATCCGACACAGTGACCTCTGGATCGCTGATTATTGCTGAAAGCCGGTCCCGCGTAAAGTCAGATAGATGAGAAGAGTCGGATTATTTCCCGGCCATGCCAAAGAGGGAGAGTGCAGGGAGTATACCATCGCTGACCATTGGCGGAAACCCTAGAGTCTCATCGCTTCCTGCCGATTTATCCGGTAGTCAGAGAGAGTCTGCTAGGGAGATGTAGGGAAAAACAGGCAGGGGTGGAGGGATTCCCCTATGGTTTGTCCGTGGAAAGCTTCTTGCCCAAGCGCCTTGCCAATCGGACCATTCCCGGAGATCGATCGCTTGGGCTCAACAGGACATTGAGGAGGTGAAGCTGGCTTTGATCGGCGAAGGCGATGGCCAGGTTCTGTTCGAACTCCCGTTGTGTGCTGACCCGCGAACCCCGTCCCCCTCCTATCAGATCGCACACTTTGTCATATTGCCATTCATGGACATCGTTGAAGGGGCCCTCCAAGATTTCTCGTTCCGTCGAATAGCCTCGGTTATTGAGAAGAATCACAATCGGGGACTGACCGTAACGGACGCAGCTCGCCAATTCGGTTCCCGTCATTTGGAAGGCGCCGTCTCCCACCAGGACGATCGGCCGCAGGCTGGGATCGGCGAATGAGGCGCCTAACGCCGCTGGGACGGCGAATCCCATGGATGTGTAATAGGCGGGCGAGAGGAACTCGAATCGATGACGCACATGCAGGTCCGCTGCGGCGAAGAGGGATTCACCCACGTCCGCAATCACGACTGTCTTCTCGGTCAGCACCGTATCGAGATGGCGGAACAGCCCTTCGAGGGTCACCGGTGCATTCAAGTCCGGCGTCGATGGCACCGTCACTGCTCGGCTTGGGAGTGCGCGCTGGGAATGCGAAAAGGAGGGGAGCGGGGACCGCACCAGGCCTTGGACGAAATCCTGGAACTTGATCGACTCATACCGATGGTGTTTGATGGCAACCCGGTCGGCTGTGGCATGGATGGTGCGACCTTCGGACAGTAACGGTGATGTGGCATCCAGATCTTCCACGTCCGACAGAATGGACCCCAGGATCAACAGGCAGTCGGAATCGTTGATGAACTGCTGTACTTGCTCGCGTCCGATCAGCCCCCCATAGACGCCGACATAGAGCGGATGGTCCTCTCGAATGATCGATTTCCCGAGCAATGTCGATGCGATAGGAATGTTGAGCCGCTCGACCAAGCGAGCCAGATCGTCTTGCAGCCCGAACCGCCCGACTTCCGCTCCAACCAGCATGGCCGGTCGTTTGGCCGACGCGAGCATGATCCGCACTTCACTGAGTGCCTCTTCCAACGCGGCCGGGTCACTCGGCTGGTCTTCGATGCAAAACGGCCGCATGCCGCCTGTCAGCGGACAGTGGACCATGTCTCTGGGGATTTCGATATAGATGGGGCGGCGGTAGCGCAGCAGGGCGGCAAAGGCACGATCCATCTCACGCTCGGCGGTCAACGGATCATCCAGCGTGACTGCGGCAACGGTCATTCGTTCGAAGACTTCTCGTTGCGTCCCGAAGTCTCGAACCATGTGATGCAAATAGGGCGTGCGAGTGCGTTCCGAGAGACCTGGCGAGCCAGTCAAGAGAACCACCGGCGACCGCTCGGCATAGGCGCAGGCAATGGCATTGACGGTGTTGAGCCCGCCGACACAATACGTCACGCATACGGCTCCGATGCCGTTGATACGCGCATAGGCGTCTGCCGCAAACCCGGCGCAATCTTCCCTGGTCGTCCCGATATGCCTGATCGGCGAGGTTTCGATCAGCTGATAGAGAGAGAGGACGTAGTCTCCCGGAATACCAAAAATATGACGGACACCCAGCCGATGCAGGCGGCTCAAGACGGATGACCCGATCGTTGCGTTGTCACTCATGTAGGGCGTTCGATCGTGATGGAATGTGCTGACTTCAGGAAAACATACTGAGGGCGGTTCGTCAAGCAATGACCGCACGATGAGCGAGGGTTGCCTCTATGCCGGATGCGCGACCTTTCGCTCGCACTGTCCGTCAAAACCTGTCAGGATGGGCAACCATGATTCCAAACGCACAGGTTCGCCTCAATTTACTCCGCGCCCCTGAGGGGCACCATCTCTGGCTCTATGCCGGCCATCTGGGATCGGCGGCCGGCGAACCGGTTGCCGGCGACGTAGTCGACGTCCTCACCGCAGATGGTCGTTTCTATGGTCGTGGTCTCTACAGTCCTGCCTCGAAAATCAGAGTTCGTCTGCTGACATTCCGAGACGAGCTGATCGATGAGACCTTCTGGCAGGGGAGAATTCAGGAAGCGATCCGCTTGCGCCGACGAGTGGCCACCCAATCGAATGCCTATCGCATGATTTATGGAGAAGGGGATCGGCTGCCCGGGTTGATCGTCGATCTCTATGATCAGTTGCTCGTCATGCAGACCCTCTCGGTTGGCATGGATCGCCGGAAAGAGCTGTTGGCTGATCTCCTGATGAAGGAGTTAAACGTTGTCGGCATCTATCTCCGAAACGATGCCAAGAGCCGGCAACTGGAGGGTTTGCCGCTCGAGCGAGGGTTTCTCCGTGGCAGCGGCTCAACGCAGGTTGAGATTCAAGAAGGACCTGCGAGATTTGTCGTGGATGTCGAGAGAGGGCAAAAAACCGGCTGGTTTTGTGATCAAAGAGAGAATCGGCTGGCTGCGGCCAAGTTTGCAGCAGGAGCCGAGGTGTTGGAAGTGTTCTGCCATACCGGCGCTTTCGGTATTCATGCGGCTCTGGCCGGGGCGCGGTCCGTGGAAAGTCTCGACGTCAGTCACGATACATTAGAGACGGCTCGCCGACATGCGGCGATGAATAAGGTGGAAAACCGCTGCACGTATCGCCAAGCCGATGCGTTCGAGGAAATGCGGCACCTCGTGAAGAGCGGGCGACGTTATGATCTCGTGATCCTCGATCCACCGGCCTTTGCACGGACCAAACAAGTCTTGCCTGGTGCGTTGACTGGATACAAAGACATTAATCTGTTGGGGTTGAAACTGCTGAAGCCGGAAGGGTTTTTGGTGACATGTAGTTGCTCGCATCCGGTCTCAGAGACGGATCTTTGGAACAGCATCCGGCTCGCGGCGCGCGATGCGAAGCGAGACATCCGACTGATCGAACAACGGGGCCAGAGCGCCGACCATCCCATCCTCGCCAGCATGCCGGAGACGCGCTATCTGAAATGTTTCATCGTGCAGGTGTTGTAGAAGGCTTCAAGTAAGTTTATCCGGATTTCGAGCACCGGCTCATTTCGATGCTTGCTTAGACGAACGTCCTAATCAGCACGCTGCACATGATTCTGAAGCGCTCCTGGTAATTCGAGGAAGTCTTTCTAGTGGTTTCCCTAGTAGTCGGGTGTCTCGTTAATGAAGTACGAACAACATGGTGAATTCCCAGCAGGACTGAGTCGGCGCAGGACGAAGTGGGCCCATATGACGAAGAACGAGATTTGGCGAAGCGGCAGTGATTATTGAGAGGAGACAGCAGGCAAGCGTAGATGAAAGCTCACTCGATTCTTCGAGTGAGCAATGTGTCAAGATACTTTGGACAGGAGGGTGGGACTCCACGTTCAGAGTCTTGTACGTGACTTTAGTGGAGGGCAAGAGGATAGAGCCGCACTACGTCATCCATACGGACAGACCATCCAGCCTACGAGAACTGCAAGCGATATCCGAAATAAAGGACTTGCTCAGGATATCCGACAAGAAAGCTTTTGAAAGAATCTCCAGCTTACACATTACGACGGCCAATGAAATACCGGAAGACGAAGAAATAACCAGTTCTTGGAAACGATTAAAGCAGAGAGCCCATCTGGGGTCCCAATATGACTGGTTAGCACGCTATGCAAAATCTAAACACTTGACCGACTTAGAGCTCAGTGTGCACATCGATGACAAAGCCTATTCGTTCTTAAAAGGAAATGTGGAGCAAACTCCGCTCGGGAGCTACAGACTGAAGGAACACGTAACCGGCGATGAAAACATATTCACCCGATTTGCATTTCCAATCCTTGAATACTCAAAGACTGAAATGAGAGACATCGCGAGACAGTGCGGGTTTCTTGAAATCCTGGAGAAATCTTGGTTCTGTCACGAGCCCAGACACGGGGTGCCCTGCGGCATGTGCAAACCTTGTATCTACACAATTGAAGAGGGCATGAGTTATAGGTTTCCAAGAGAATCATTGTTCCGATTTCACGCACGCCGCTACGGCAAAGCGATCAGAGACGCCATCCGGACTCCGTTTCGGTCCGCGAGGAAGTCGCTTTCAAAGGTAAAGGCCCTACGGCCAACCTAGAGTTTGTACGCCACGGTTTAAAGAGCCGGCGCCGAGTGAGACATCGACTTGGAGCAAGAGACCAAGTGCCGATCATCCCAATTTTGCCAGCATGCGGAGGCAGGGTATCAGAATGCTCCAATGTTCAGTATTGTAACTGTATAGGAACGCCTAATTATTAGGACCAGCTTCTGGCGTTATTCTAGATAGGTCCGAGATTGTTTTATAAAGCGAGAGAGTAAACCTGTAAACGGGTAATGGGGACATGCCATGCCGAGGCAGATATCGCGTGATGAGTCTGCCGGGACTTCTGGGAGTTGTTCGTTTTAGATGACCGCTCAAGATATGGAACACGCCAGTAACGGGTACGCCAAAATCCTGTGGACGGGAGGATGGGACTCGACCTTCAGAATCCTGTACGCAACAGTGGTTGACGGCAAGAGAGTCGAGCCGCACTACATCGTCGATACCGGTCGCCCATCAAGCCTGCAAGAGCTCCGAGCGATATCTGACATAAGGCGTGCGCTTAGGACATCCTATCCTGAGGCGTACGAACGGCTTTCTCCCCTGCAAATAACGCTGAGAAACGAGATACCCGAAGATAGGGACATCACGGATGCCTGGAAGCGACTCAGACAGACAATGGAATTGGCGAGGCAATATGACTGGTTGGCACGCTACGCCAAATCCAGAAACTTAACCGCCTTGGAACTCGGCGTTGAGACGGATGGCAGAGATGACGGGGTACATTCATTCCTAAGAGAGAACGTTGACCGGACTCCCTCCGGGACCTATCGGTTAAAGCGCGAGGCCGCGACCGGGGGCGAGCTGTTCGCGCGATTTGAGTTCCCTATCCTGGACCACACTAAAGTAAAAATGAGAGAGATTGCGAGGCAACGAGGGTTTCTGGAGATCCTGGAACAGTCCTGGTTCTGCCATGAACCGATCAACGGTCGGCCTTGTGGGATGTGTAATCCTTGCGTCAGCGTCGTTAACCAAGGCATGGGATATCGACTGACGAAAAAAGCCTTGTTCTGTTGTTATGTGGTTCAATTTGTGCGGAAGTCGCCGCTTTCCAAACTCAACCTGCCCCGACAACTCTACCATTGGGTACGCCATAGCTCGCATTCAACGAAGTCACCACCAGTAAAGGCAGGGGTGTGAACCAAAGTCCCGTGGCTTCCGGTGGACTGCGGCGTGAAACTGCACAAATCGGCCCACGCGATTTTCGAACCCACATCGTGTGGGTGACCAGATATCGCTGCAAGATCCTTGTCGAGGGTGACCTTCCCCCGTTGCGACAGAGCTCTGGGATTCCGATCCCCGCCTGAGCATCCTTGAGTTACTGCAATGATCTGTTCTCCGTGTGCCGTTTCCGTGTCATGGCCCCTCCTGTGAGGCCCATCTCAGCACAGGAAGTGCGGAAATACCATCCTGTCTACCACTCACCGAGATCGGGCTCCACGGTGATCCCATCAAAATACGGCGTGAGTTTTGGCCGTGGGGATGATCAAGAAGAACACGAGTTGGAGGGTGGAAAAGCTTCGGGTCTGGGTAAAGGTGTATGGGGGCGCCGCGGCATCTGATCAACGGGCTACGTTGTGTCCACGACCTGAAAAGATCCTCAGGTGGTACGTTGCTCGGGCAAGGGAAGGAGGATGCGGGACAGCGCAGCTTGAATTCTGAGATTCATCGCCTGTAAAGGCGGCGAATCTTTAAACAGATGAGTCTTTGTTGCCTCGATGCCTCTAAGAGGTTCTAGCGGGAATGCAAGCGGAACCATGTAGCGTAGCAATGGAAAGGAGAGGATGTGAATAATTGTTGGCTCGTCAGCCAATGATCGAAAAGTCAATCGGTTTGAAATGTCCGTTGTTTGACCCTTCGGCGGAGCAGGCTGTGAGGGCACATACCATGTCCATCTCGGCTCGTAGGTCGATGTGGGCACCAGCCTGAGACAGGGGTACACCAACGGTCAATCTTCCCTGTGAATCGATCTTCACGTTCATGAATATATTGAACGTAGTGGAAATGTCGGCTCCTGGAATGCCATGCCCCTGCAAAGAGTGCAGAAGATTCTCGAAGCAGCTTGGATGGTGTCCCTTGTGCTGGTACAGGATCTCAAACATCTCTTGGCTACAGGGAGTCAGTAGGAAATCATGAAGGCCAACCGTATCTTCTATAATCGTGAACATCGGCTTGCTGTTGTTTGCGTAGAGAATGTCACCCGTCGTGAGATAAATCCGGCTCGCGTAATCCAACGAACGACCTGAGGATAGGCGGCAATCATGATCGTGCTCGCCGAATGCAAACAGGTCAGATACCTGTTCTCCCAATGGGTCGATCACTCGTAAGACCTGCCCCCGCTTGATTTTAAATGAACGGCCGCTCTGTGGAGGAATGCGGGTTAAGTGGAGCTGCTCATGCTTTGTCATTTTTTCGTGGATGAAAGGGACAAACCCACGCATCCGAAACAGCCCGGCCGGAATACTGACGCGCTTCTGAGTTCTCTCCAAAGCTGGCTAGCATTGGGTTAATCGAACCCTGGAATGCCACGTCGCGTGTCCGGATGGTCTGCTTCATGGTTTCAAATTTTCCGCGCGCGCGAAGGCGATCAAACTGCTCGTGCAAGTTGAACACCATGGTCGGATACGGGCGGGTTCGTGCAAGACGGGAGGCCTGGGGATGCATGCCGATGACATACATCGCACGCCCTCCGATGCTGAACGAAAAGTGGTGACTCTGAGGGTTGGAATCGACGCTTTTGTCCCAAGCAAAGAAATTGGAATCAAGAGAGTGCATAGCTTGAAGTTGATTCCACAATAGACCTTCGAAGTGCTGTTCCGACTGGATGGTTGGTTCGCGGAACATCGCGATGAAGGTAACAAAATGGTCGTCGGTCGTTTGGAATTCATGGCAAAATTCGTACAGGTCGTAACACACGGCCTGTACGGCACTGTCGCAAGCTAGTTCCGGATACAATCCGAAGCGATAGGTTTTTTGTCTGAACGACGAGATGGCGCCGGTGCAGGGGTAAAACTGCTCCAAGACTTGTTGCCTTAGTTGGCTATGCGCATCAGCCAGTTCGGTATCTACGGGGGCATCAGGCACGAGCGGTCTCGTGATCGCTTCGTTCTTGAATGCGGCATAGCTCGAAAACCGGTTTGCCACAGGATCTACTGATAAGGGGTTCCACGGGCGCATATCATCTCCGGCAATGCCGCTGTTCTCAGTGAGTGGCATGATACGAAAATGTAATTGCATAATGAAATGCCACGGATATCTCTAGTCAAGAGTAGCGGTCACTGGCAATAAAACGGGAATTCCCTGGCCTTCGAGTGACTCGTGTGAATGCCCCTCACGATTGGAAGCCTAAACAGCGTGATCCTCGACGATGCGCGGATGGATAAACCATGCGACCTTTAGTGAGCCCAAAGTATGCATTTGTATGCAACCAATAAGAAACCCCTCTTTTGAACTATATGGATTCGATTTCAACCGTTTGTTCTGCCGCTTTCACTCGTCTTCGCAAAGCAACATGATCGGCCATCCAATAGTCAACGGTCGTCACCCCATGCGCTCTGTCGTCCTGGCGAGACAGGAAGGAAACACCAACAACATTTCTCCTAGAGCGGTACGAAGTCTACTGAGCGCGCGACGGCATCTGGTTAAAGGCTCCATTGTCTAGATGGTGGATCACAGAAGAGCTCACTCAGGAGAATATGTGGTTAGACAAGCTGGAAGATGGGGCAAGCGAAACTCGAAGTGGGTGACACCCGCCTGCAAAAACCATGGAATCTATAAGTCAATTTGTGTATAAGTATTTGCATTTTTTTCTAAACCAGGGCATGAAAATCATATGTAAGCTTCCCTGGACGATGGGACGTCTCCGCCAGGAGGGACGATCGTTGCCGGGATAAGCGGGGGAGTAGTTTATCGATATGGGTGCTGTGGATATGAAACATGAGCCGAGCGACGGATGCGTCCAAACCCTATGGACAGGAGGGTGGGACTCCACCTTCAGAGTCCTATATGCGGCGTGGGTTGACGGCAAGAGAGTCGAACCACACTACATCATTGATACAGGACGGCGATCAAGTCTCCATGAATTACGAGCGATATCAAGGATAAGAGATGCACTGAGGATGCGTAACAAGGAAGCCCATGATCGAATCGCGAACCTCCAGATAACGTCTGGAAGCGAGATTCCTCAGGATGCGGAAATAACAGACCTCTGGAAACAACTAAAACAGAAAATGGTTTTGGCGAGGCAATATGACTGGTTGGCGCGCTACGCCAAATCAAAAAACTTGACTGCCTTGGAACTCAGCATTGAGAGAGATACATTTGAAAAACAAGACGGTATCGACGTCAGTTTATTGCTGAAAGCGAATGTTGAGCAGACTCCATGCGGATCCTTTAGAGTGAAGCAAGGTGCAGCAGGTGGTGCGGAGCTATTCGCTCGATTTGAGTTCCCTATCCGTGAATATACAAAAGTGACAATGAAAGAGGCTGCGAAGCAACATGGGTTTCTTGAGATCCTGGAAATGTCCTGGTTTTGCCATGAACCGATCAACGGCAAGCCTTGCGGGATGTGCAAACCTTGTGTCAACGTCGTTGCGCAAGGCATGGGATATCGCCTGACGAAAAAAGCCTTGTTCCGCTGTTATGTGGTTCAATTTGTGCGGAAGTCGCCGCTTTCAAAACTCAAGCTTCCCCGACAGCTCTACCATTGGGTGCGCCATGGTTCTGTTGGACCTGAAGTCGCTCAAACCGGGGGCGTTTCTGGTCCCCTGTAGTTGCTACCAACAGGTCTTCGAGACCGATCTCTGGAACCATACTCGCCATTGCCTCCCGGTATGCCAAGCATGATGTTAGATTGATTCAGCAACAGGGTCAGAGCTCCAACCATCCCATCCCGCCAGAGACGCGGTATCTAAAGTGTTTCATCGGGTAGGTGTTGTGGCGGGCAGCTATCCTGTCATTCACGTCTCGATGGACCTCTAAAACAAATAGATAGTCGGTGAAGCCAGACGCTCGCTGTGCTGCTTAGGACGTGTGGGAGACAGGGTTGAGAGTCATTCTCGATCTTGCAACCAGAGCGCATGACTCTCTAGGATAAACGCATTCTCAAAATTGGATCCTTGGAGGAAGCGCAATGCGAGTGATCGTAGTCGGGGGAATGGGGACGATTGGGTCAGCCGTAGTCGCAGCTCTGTCGGTCCGGCCATGAGGTAGCGGCTGTCGGGCGGACCAGAGGTGCGCTGCAGGTTGATCTGGCGTCTGTGGCCAAGGCCTACCTCGCGAGCGTCGAAGGTCCGATGACCGGGCGGAGTCTCGACTCACGGAAGCTCGCAAGCCGATAGATCCTCTCAGTCAGCAGCGCTCAAAGCACCTGATGAACTCGATGAGAATCTCGGCGCGTTGCTGATGACGCTTCCGTTTTTTACCCGCCGACACTCGCCGAAGCCTATTACCTGGAAGGAAATAAAAAGACCACGCTCGACCAGCTTGCCAAGTCTGTGATGGAGTTCCTCCCTGAGGCCATGCGGGAATATGCATCCGGGACGGTCGATCTATCAAGCGCGGCTCGAAAAGTGCGACTTCGACGTAGACCCCTCAAGTCCCACAAGAATCGGACGGAATGACCGCTGTCCGTGCGGCAGCGGGAAAAGTTCAAGAAGTGCTGCGGCATGACGAAGGGAAAACCGGGCAGGGGTCCGTCTTTCACGGACTGGCTGCAGAAAATGTTCGTTCTCCCGAATCCCTGACAGACAAGACCGGGAAGATTCGTCTATACTCCGGGCATGTCGGATCGCCCTGACTCTTCTCGAGACGGTCTCTTTTCGGCTGAGGCGCGCCGGAAGTTCTACGAAGACCATCGGTCGCTGACTATGTTCATGATCCTATTTGTGTTTGCGGCGCCGTTCGCTGGACTCTACGTGTCCGGACTGCTCGGAGTGGTGATTGGAGTATTGCTTTCCGCCGCCGCCTATGTGCTCATCCCCTGGCTCTGGTGAAGGGTCGGCGGCTGACGTACAGAGTCAGCCGCCGTCTTGGTGAGTTATTGCTGCTGTATGGCCGACAGGAGCCACCGGCCACCCTGCACGCGCATGAACGTCCAGACCTCGTGGGATTCTGTTTCCGTTTCTTCACTGCCCTCGACCAGATAACCCGGTGCTCCGCGTGGGATTGTCGTGGAGACGGTATAGTCACGGGCGTTCCAGCGTAGGTCCACGGTCGCATAGTCCGTGCTGTCTTCGGACCAGGCTTCGCGCACATCGCCCTTGAGCAGCTCCACTCCCTCCACATGATTCTGGACTCCCCGGCTGCTGTCTTCGGCCAAGGCGGTGCTGAAATAGCTCAACAGTTCCGGCGTCAGGCAGCGTCGCAACGCCGCCACATCCTGCGCACTCCAAGCAGATTGAATGTCGATCAGCAGTTGCTGAAAGGCTGCCTTATCTTCGCTGGTCACGGTATAGACATCGGCAGTCGGCTTGGACGTGGTGCCGTTAACCGAGATATCGAGAAGGCTTCCCCTCCCGGACGTGCCGCGTGAGAGTCCGGTGAACACCGGCTCGGGTGTCGGCCTGGATCTTCTAAAATAATAGAGCGCACCGGCCCCGACCAACATGAGCAGAAGGATCAGTCCGAATGAGTTGGATGACGAAGCCGGCTCTTCGGTATCCGTCGTCTTGGCGTTGCTTTCTGTCGCGCCGAAGAGCATGTGCCCGATCCAGGTTCCGGCTAGCCCACCGGCGATCCCGGCGAGGAGGGGATTGCGCTGCAACCAGGACGGCGACGTGGCCGGCGCGGGCTGGGCCATTGGGCTGTTCGCGTGACTAGGCGGCGCGGTCGTCGCCGGCTTGGCGGTGGTGGATTGTTCAATCGGCTTCGCGCCGTTGTCCTGATAGGTCCGTGATCCACGGCTGCCGATCCCCATGGATGAGTTCCCGCCGCGAGCCCCGCTCGAAAAGCCTCCTCCCCCTCGTGCCTTTGCAAAGGAGAGCGTCGGAAGGCCGATGAGTGAAGCGATGATACAGACCACGATGAGTTTTGATCTCATGACCATTTGATTCCTTTCGCAACAGGGTGGCACTCTTTGACCGGCTCATCCTAACAGCTTTGAATCAAGAAAACCTGACATTCGTGGGCGACGGATGGGTGGACGGTCTGGTGGGAGCGGTATCGGTCGTGCCGATTTCCCGGCTTAGCGATAATAAATCGCGACGCTCATCGCCGACAAAGCCGCTGTATCCTGAACGGAATCACGAACGACCCAACTCAACAGGTCGCCACGCGGGGGCGGTGGAATTCGGCCACGACGGGAAACACCAGCGCAGCGAAATCCCAATAGCGCATGCGGATCGCCTCCGAGTGGGTGCCTCCCTCGAAGACGATCTCTTCATCACCGGTGAGTGACCGATCCACATACACGGGAAGCCCGTAGAGCGTGCCGAGGGGCGGCATGGCCCCCACCTCGCAGTCCGGGAAGAGCCCTGTCATTTCTTCCTCCGTTGCGAGCCGCACACGGTGGGTTCCGAAAAGCTTGCGCAGCCGCTGAACGTCTACTTTTGCCGTCGCCGGCAATACCATCGTGACGAATTGCTCTTTCACTTTCACGATGACGACCTTCGCCATGTCCTGCTCTGCTACGTGGAGAGTTTGTGCGACTGCTGCGGCGCGGAATGTCTCTGAGTGCGGCAAGACATCGTAATGCACGTGCTCGCGATCGAGACGGGTCTTGAGGGTCTGTGGAATGGGCATAAGCCTACCTCCTAGGGCGGACGATCTCCGGATGGAACTCGTCGCTGGGTGATACGGACCGGGGACTGAAGGGAGACGAAAGATTGCTGGCCGGGATGATACTCATGACTACGACTCCACGTCGTTCATGATGACGGCGGCATGAGTTGAGTATATTCCTTTTCACGGTCTGAGCAAATCCTATTGTGCGAACTCCGCCGAGCGTTTCTCCAGCGTCGGTTACCTGACCGTGAATGCGGTGTGTTGACGGGCCGGTGCCGGCTCAACGCGGTGGATGGAGGGGCAGTCGATTCAGTCCGTCGAGGGCGGCGGTACGATAGCACTCGGCCATGGTGGGGTAGTTGAAGACATTGTGGACGAAATACTCCACCGTTCCGCCATAGGTCAGAACGGATTGGCCGATGTGAATCAACTCGGTGGCGCCCGGTCCGATGATATGGACACCCAGCAGCGCGTGCGTCTCGCGGTGAAAGATCACCTTTAAGAGACCGTGAAGGTCGCCGCTGATGTGGCCACGCGCCATTTCCCGGAAAAAGGCCCTCCCCGTGGCGTGTGGAATGCCGGCGGCAACGAGTTCCTCTTCGGTCTTGCCCACCATCGAGACTTCGGGAATGCTGTAGATGCCGTAGGGGATCACCTTGATGTCGTGCGCATCGGAGACGTGAAAGGCATGGCAGGCGGCCAGGCGGCCTTGCTCCATCGCCGTCGCGGCGAGCGCGGGAAAGCCGATGACATCGCCCGTCGCATAGATGTGTGGAATGGTGGTTTGGTGGTGTGCGTTGACCGTGAGCTGCCCCTGTTGATCGGCGGCCAGACCAATTGCAGCGAGATTCAATGCCTCCGTATTGCCGATCCGTCCCATAGTGTAGAGGATCATGTCGGCTGTCACCGATTTCCCGTCTTGGAGTTGGACCGCCGGCCGCCCTGCGTCGTTCACGGTGATGCTCAGATGTTCCTGTCCGAGCCGCATCGTGACACCGTTGTGCTGCATCTGAGCGTCAAGGGCTTGTGCGATTTCCTGGTCCAAGAACCGCAACATCTGCGTCCGCCGATCGATGAGGATTACTCGGATCCCGAAGGCGGCCAACATCGAGGCATACTCGGTGCCGATAACGCCCCCGCCGATGACGATGATGCTGGCCGGATTCTTGGTGGTGCGGAGGAACGAGTCGGAATCACAAATGATCAGGTCGTCGAAGGGAATCTCCGCGGGACGTCGTGGCCGTGATCCGGTGGCCAAGATGATGGTCGAGGCCCGGACATGATCGATCTGCCCATCCGCCCGCGCCACACGCAAGGTATGCGGATCGATGAAGCCGGCTGTGCCGTGAAGAATTTCGATGTGGTTACGTTGCAACTGATTGGTGATTACAGCGACTTCGGTCTCGATGACCTGATCCTTGCGTGCCATCAGGTCGGGAAGCGTCAGTTGCTTGGTGAGTTCGGCGCCCAACTGGCGCAATCCTCGCCGTCCCAATCCATGAATGTACTCGATCGTGTCCTTGAGTGTTTTGCTGGGGAGGGTTCCGGTATTAAGGGAGGTTCCTCCAAGTTGAGGGGCTTTCTCGACGAGGGCCACCCGCTTGGACAGCTTTGCCGCTTGGACTGCCGCTTTCTGGCCGGCTGGTCCGCTGCCGACCACTACTAGGTCATAGGATCGCATGGAGCTTTTCGCGTAACAATCTCATCGGTGCGTCGTGTCTACGATATCGCGGTGTGTTCCACTCACCAAGAAAATAGAGGAAGTCTGGAGCCGGGTCCGTGAAGGCGGACTTCGTGATGCGGCCGGGAGTACTTGAATAGGAAACGGATGAGTTGTATGGTAAAGATCATGCTTCAGGGTTGTCCTGCCAGATGGTCGATAGGACTGAGTCTCGCGATTGCCTTGAGTGTGGGCTGGTCGCTCTCCCATGCCGGCACGACCAAAGAGCAACCTGCCGCCCTTGGTCCCGCCACGTCCGACACAATGTCGATTCCCCACGCAACGGAAGCGATTGCGGGGCCGATGCTCCCCGCGGCTGTGCCGGTGGAGCAGGGATTGGTGTTGCGGACCATGCCGACCGTGTCGAAGCCGATTTCAGTGGGAGGGACGACGCTCGTTCCCTATATCGGAGCAGGGTTCGGCGGCGGCTATGCGACGGACCTTGATCGTTCGCTCAATGCAGGGCAATCCGTAGTTTCCGGCTCCTTCAATGGTGGGCTGAAGAATTTGTTCGGGCCACAGCTGATTCCGAACGAAGTCCAGCTGGGCGTCCGTTTCCCCTTTTGATCTCGTCTCATACCGACCATTCCGCCCGACGTGTCTACGCCAATTTCTTTGCAAGGCTATGAAGATTGGAGAGTGCAGTGAACCAAGGCTATCGTTTGTTGCTGGTCGATAAAGACGGTGTGCTCGTCAGTGAATTCCAATTGACGGAGAGTGCCCTGGCTCAGCCGGAAGCCTTTGTCGCAGGTCTGCAAGATGCGATCGAGTCTGTCGAAGAAGAAGAGCCTTGAGGGGAGCGAGCAAAGTATTGGGGATCGCGACATGGGTAGGAGACTTCCTACCCATGTCGACTCATGCACGGTTATTTGCCGACCTTGAGCAGCCACCCATCAGCCTTATCGCAGTCGTTCGGCCCTTTGGCGTAAATGTCGACGCGGATGAAGCTGCCGCTTATGCCGACGGGTAGTTTGCCCTTCACCAGAAACCCGTTATTGATGGTGGTGACGGTAACCGGCACCTTTTCTTCCTTGATCTTCACGGTAATACGCTGGGGATTAGCGGTTTTTGATGCAAGAAACGAAAATTCCGATTTCGGCGCCACTTCCACATTATTCTTATCCTGTGAGAAGGGGGCCGGTGTAAAGGCCGAAAAAATCACGTCGGTACAGGCGTCATAGCCGCTACTGATATTGGGACTTGCGTCATAGGCCCAAGCTTGGCCTCCGATACCCCAGAGACCTACTGCAAGAACAAGCCGTAGAAGATTTCGCAGACTCACGGTTATGCCTCTCTATAATGGTGGTTGACGGTTAGGCCAGCAGGGACAACGCGGCGATATTTTGTACGCCTGAACAAGAAAAAACAACCCCCCTACCGACCAGTTTTGGTAAACCGATGCACTCGGTCTGTTGTTCTTTGAAGACCGAGGCTACGTCGTGACCAACAGTCTCTCAGGCCTCACCTTAAAATAGGCGCAATTGTAGCTGTACGAACGAGGGGGTTGCTTAGATCCACGCAGCAGCGTACAAGCTGCCCGCCAGACAGGTGCCGGCGCAGTGAATCCGCAGAGTCCGTTCAATGCCGCGCAACGACCAGGCTATTCGACAGCTCATTGTCCTCAAAAAGCTCGAATCGTCACGGCATGGTCTCACCCTGGAACAACTCGCTGAAGGCCTTGATCCCTCGTCCATCCGCCATCCACGGACTCTCCGTCGGGATCTGGACGCTATCGAATCGGCTGGTTATCCGCTGTTGACTGAACGGGTCGATGGGCGGACACGGTGGAAACTGCTCGACGGAGTGCGGCAAGCGCCCGCGTTACGCCTGTCGCCCACCGAGCTGATGGCCCTCACCCTGAGTCGCCGACTCATTGCTCCGCTCGAAGGCACTGTGGTCCATACCTCTCTCCAGTCGGCTTTGGGCAAGGCGTCCGCGGCGTTGCCGCCGGAGGGGTTGGCGCTGGTCCAGCAACTTGAAGACACGTTTTCCGTCGGACTCGGCCCGCACAAACGCTACAAACATCACCGTGACATCGTCGAGCGCGTCACCCGTGCCATTGCCGACAAGAAGCGTATCCAGATGCGTTACGATTCCGCCTCGCGAGGACGCGTGACTAGACGGGAAGTCGATCCCTACCGCCTCTGGTATGCCTCCGGCGGACTGTATCTCATCGGCTATTGTCATTTGCGAAAAGAGCCGTGCATGTTCGCTGTCGAGCGCATCAAATCCGTCACACCCACCGACTCGCCGTATCAGATTCCGCTGCACTTCGACTTCGATGCCTTTGTCGAGGACTCGCTCACCGTCATGCGCGGGCCCCGTGTCGAAGTTGAGTTGGAACTCGATAAACCGACGGCGGCCTGGGCGAAAGATCGTGTCTGGCACCCGAGTCAACAGCTCGCACGGCTGCCGGGCGGCAGATTGCGCATGGCCGTGACCGTCGCCGACAGCCGCGAGCTCGTCGGCTGGATCCTTAGTTTTGGGAGCGGCATACGGGTCATTCGCCCCAACACTCTGCGAGCGGCTGTTGTGGAAGAGGCCGGCTCCATCCTCCGAAGGAACTCCGGCTCAACGCTATGAGAACGATGAGCGTCATGCGGGCGGATGAAGACGCACACCCGGAATCTTTCTGAAGTGGGTGTCCAAACTGTACACATGGCAGTTATGCTCGATTGCCAAGGCCGCGATGATCAGATCCGACAGCGGCAAGGTCACGCCTCTGCGAAGCAGCTGTGCCGAAACGTCACCAGCCCGTGACCAAGTGGACTGAGTCACTTCACGGTATGGCAAGGCCAGCAAGGCATCAGAAAGGGTATCCCGTTCGGATGATGTGCGGCAACCCTGGAGTAATTCAGCCAGTACCACTCCGACAAGGACGACCTCGTCGGCGTCAATGAGTAGGTCGAGCGCGGCTTTTTCAGGCGAATCAGGCCGGTTAAAGAATGGAATCCAGACGGACGTATCAGCGATGACCATGTCGGCGGCGTTTCAGGGAGACTTGACGGCGGATCTCGTTCTGTTCCAGTTTTTTCCAATCCAGGTCGAGATGGATCTTGCCGCTCAAGGACTTGAGCCTATCCAGTTTTTTTCGCCGAATCAATTCCGAGGCCGCCTGATGGATCGCATCCGTCTTGGTTTTGGCTGAGGTCACGTCCATGAGTTCCCGAATGAGTTTCTCATTGAGATCCAAAGTCGTACGCATGCATCACCACTCCCTGATATGCCGGTATCGTATGCATCGAGTAGGCAGATGTCAATCGTTCCGTCTGGAAATTTCGGCCTTGGTCGGACCCGATGGGGCGGCACAGAGGCATTAGCAGAGACCTTGGATGTCACGACCGGCTCGGAACAGGAACCGCTACGACGGTCGAAACCCTCTATCCGAGCCGAGGAACACGCGCGACAAGGAAATGTTCCAGGACGGGACCTCCGATGTCACAGTCGTTGCGTATCATGGCCGCAGCCGATGAATGTACCTCATATGGAGGTGTCCATGAGATACAGTCTGCCGATTGGGACGATGCTGTGCATGCGGGTCGCGGTGAGTGATGCCGATCCGGGCTTCGACCCGCGCTACGAGCGGGACTACAACATCTTCCATCCTATGAACAAGTATGCGTCGGACAATCCGCTCAATCCGGCGAACAAGTACGACCTGAACAGCCCCTTCAATCCGGTGAATAAGTATGATCCCGGCAATCCGGCGAACCCGATCAATCATAACAACTCGAACAATCCCTTCAATCCGGTGAATCGCTATCATCCGGACAATCCATTGAATCCGGCGAACGAATACAAATCCGGTGTGCCGTTCGCGCCGTTGGAGGGTCCGTCACGAAGCCACAAACGTCGATGATTGTCAGGGCAACACAATCAACCCGAGTCTACGGAAGTCGTCATCAAAGGTGAGGCAGGGGGCATGATCGAGCAGAGTCGTCACGACGACGAAGGAAATGGCGTCGCAGAACGACAAACGATGATCGCGAGCGTACGTGCGAAACATCTGTTCGGCCTCCTCCCTCACGCGGTCGCCGTAGGCGACGAGATGAAGCCCGGGCTTCACATCCGTGAGAAAGGCGAGGGTCGCCCGATAGCTGCGCCGGTACCGCAGCAAGGTCACCGTTTCGCTGATGATATCCCAGGTGGTGCACCACGTCGCGCCGATGGAGGCCGAGTCCGTAACCAGCGCGCGGGCACGTGCATGGTTGGTGTCGTTCGGATCAAGGCAGGCATAGAAGAATGACGTGTCGCAAAACACCAAATTGGGGAAGGCCATCAGCGGATTGCGCCACGCTTTCCATAGAGATGGGTTTTCACGTGGGAGGAGATCGGACGCTTTCGACCGCGCGGCTTCGGCAGCCCTGTCATCAGGCGAAGCAGCGCCTGAGCGGCGGCTCCCCGCTCCGGTTCAGGTTGCACAGCGCGAAGCTCCGCGACGACCTCGTCGTGAACCGTAATCTCCACACGGGCGCCCGCATCTCGCCGAACCTTGCGGACCAACGCCGGCAACTGCTTGCGCGCTTCACTGATCGAGAGTTTCATGAGGGCCTCCGACTGAACATGCTTGAAATGTACAGCCATGTACAATTCATGTCAATGCGAGAGTAGGCCCGACGTGCCGTGTGGGCCTTTGAATGGGAGGAGCAGGAGAATAGGCGAGTGAGTGATAGCTATGACCGGGAGCAAAACGGCAAATGACGAATGCGAAGCGATACTTCGCCCATGTGCGCCGGAACGAGGACGGGTCGTGTGCGATTCACCGTCTTGAAGACCATGTGCGCGTGGTGGGTGGAATGACGCAATGTGCGATTGCAAGACGCGACCCCGTGCAGGAGAAGTATAGGGAAGAGAAGGTGATGAGTGTTTACGGATGGACGGTTATCAAAGAAGTAAGTTTTTTAGTTTACGCGCGAGAGGGTTCTTATGCCGACGATTGATTTGTCTTTTAGAGTGATGGGGACCCGAATCGCTGTGGATCATGGGTATGCACTGTACGCGGCGATCAGTCGGGTCGTCCCGCAGATTCATGACGCGAAGGAGATTGGCGTGCATCCTGTGCGCGGGCGGTTCGATGGCAATGGGCACTTGTTATTGAGCGCATCATCCCGACTCGTCCTTCGCTTGCCCGATACGCAGATCGGTCCATATCTAAAACTCTCCGGAAAGGGGTTGGAGATCGATGGGCAGCGGGTGCGCGTCGGGGTGCCCCAAACCAGAAGGCTACGACCCGCTGCAGCGTTATATGCGCGGCTCGCGACCATCAAGGGATTCATGGAGCCGGGAGAGTTTCTGGATGCGGCAAAACGGCAGATCGAAACAATGGGCGCGACGGCCACGCTCGAACTTGGAGAACGGCGGACATTTCGGGTGAAAGACAAGCAGGTGGTGGGGTTTGAAATGGTGGCGACCGGACTCGATGCTGAATCGTCGATCAAACTTCAGGAGATCGGCATCGGCGGCAGGCGGCGGATGGGCTGCGGGGTGTTTGTGCCATTTTGGAGGTAGTCGTGCTCGAAAAGATTCTGGCAAAGAGCCCCGTGGGTAGCCGAGAGATCACGCTCTCTGAGCATGTAGCTACGGTCCGAGATGCTGTTGTGTATCTGTTTGGTTCTACAGAGCAACCGACGAGGCTCGGACGAGAATGGGTCCGCTTCTTCAGACTTCAGCCATCACAATTTCAAGAATTTCTTCTTAACTTGAAGCTTGCGGCAATCTTCCATGATCTAGGTAAAGCGAACGATGGATTTCAGAAAGCAATTCGAAGGGTGGGAACGCAGGCGATACGTCACGAGCATCTGTCGGCGTTGTTGCTTTACTCAGATCCAATGAGAACGTGGCTGTCAGATCGCAGAAGCTTAGGAGTGGATGTTGAGATTGTCATTGCTGCAGTCCTTTCGCACCACTTGAAAGCGAACGATGCTGATTTTGGAAAGCGTCTTGAACCTGGTCTTGAGTCGTTTCATGTGTCCACGTTGGCTCCTGAGTTTGGGGATTGCCTGCGGATGGCATCGGAGATGCTTGGCGCGGAAATTCCAGACCTATCAGGCTTGGATAAGAATTGGTCATTTGAGGCGGATATTGACCCGCATAAAGGAAGGCAAGGAAACTTTAGCCGAGCGATGCATAGCTTCAAGAAGGTCTTAGTGCAGAACGAGAATCGGCGGCGGCTTCTTGTTTCGGTGAAGGCGGGGTTGCTCGCTGCGGACTCCGCAGGCTCAGCACTAGTGCGGGAGGACAAATCCCTGAGAGATTGGATTTCTTCCTGCTTCGCGAGTGCCCCGCTGACATCGGACTGGATTGATGAAAATGTCATTGCGCCGAGAATAAGCGAGATCGAGAGAAAAACGGGGCATGCATTCAAGTGGCATGATTTCCAAAGTGCTGCTGACGACTTAAGGGAACGTGCGCTGCTGCTATCGGGTTGCGGTACAGGGAAAACGTTAGCTGCTTGGCGATGGATAAGAAGCCAGCTCGATCAGCGACCAGCTTCACGTGTTCTTTTTCTTTACCCGACTCGGGGAACGGCCACGGAAGGATTTCGAGACTATGTGTCCTGGGCTGGTGGCCAAGATGCGGCGTTGCTGCATGGAACAGCCGCATATGACCTCTCGGGGATCTTTGAGAATCCAAGCGATCCGCGACATGGTGGGGACTACCATGTGGCAGAGCGATTATTCGCTCTGGGGTATTGGCCGAAACGCGTCTTCAGCGCCACTGTGGATAGCTTCTTGGCTTTCATGCGGAATCAATATACGTCGCTGTGTCTCTTGCCTGTGCTGGCTGACAGCGTAGTGGTCATAGACGAAGTTCACAGTTTTGACAAAAGCATGTTCGGTGCCCTCGAAGGATTTCTGAAGTTTTTCGATATTCCGGTGCTCTGTATGACGGCCAGCTTGCCTGCAGACCGCCTTGAAATACTGCGGGGCAGTTGTGGGCTGGAAGTGTTTCCGCGAACAAGGGAAGCATTTGAGGATTTGAGAAAGCAGGCGGAGGCGCCCCGTTATCGCCTGGAGACTGTTACCCAAGAAAAAGCGGGCCAATTAGCACTTGGGGCCTACCGAGACAGCAAGAAGGTGCTCTGGGTCACGAATTCAGTTAAACGGTGCCAACAGAGAGCTTTAGATCTGAGGTCTGTCTTAGGTCAAGGTGTCAACCTGTTCTGCTATCACAGTCGCTTTCGTCTTTGTGACAGGAGGAACCAACATGAAGAGGTTGTCCAAGGGTTTAGACGAGAGATCGCGAAACCAATCATTGCCGTGACCACCCAAGTCTGTGAAATGAGTCTGGACCTCGATGCCGATGTGCTGATCACGGAAGTCGCGCCGGTGCCGTCGCTGATTCAGCGCATGGGTCGCTGTTGCCGAGAACCTATTCCAAGCTCAGATCGGGTGGGAAAGGTTTTCGTCTACGCGCCAGTCGATCACAAGCCCTACGAAAAGCACGAAATGACTGAAGGAACTGCCTTTGTCGAAGCATTGGTCAGGCAACAGCGCCTAATCGCGCACGGTGACCTCGGTGACTACCTGAGCAATATGGATGTGTGCGATCCCTTTATCGAAGGAGGATACAACGGATTTCTACAAGGTGGCCCATATGCAATGAGTTCAGAAGAAGCGTTTCGAGAGGGTGAGGATTTCGCTGCCGATTGTGTGCTTGATATTGATATCGATATCGACAAGTTTCTTCTGGCGAGACGAACCAATGATTCTAAGACCGAAGGCTTGGTCGTACCTGTGCCGAAACGCTTCACGAAAGAAAATGTGAGGCTGGGACGGTATTTGAGGGAGGCCTCGGCTGCACAGTACGACCCGCGGTTCGGTTTCCTGGAGCTGGAGGAGGTGGCAAGTGTCAGAGCGGACGATTGAACTGATCTATGATCCCTTTGCCCTCACAACTGCACAGCACAGAGCAGGACTCGCTGGTTTACTTGTCCTTGTTGAGTCGTTGCGCAAGCGAAAGATGAAACCGGTTCCTGAAATACACACCAACGAAAATCAGACGATCTCGGTGCGAATCACCGAGGATTCTCTAACTGTGCTGTTTAACGAACTCTACGATGCCATATGGGACGAGCGTAAGAGTGATAGTAAGCCGCAAGCAAAGACGGTTCGCAATGTAAAGATTGTTGAGGAGGACGCTGCCGCTGATAACACAAACGGACGCAAGAGAAGGAAAAAGCAGTTCGTGTATGAAACGATTGCTCCCAAAGCGAAGTTTTTGGAGGTTCTTGGGCTGACCGCGCCTTGGATCAAGCTGTGGCGGGAAGCAATCTTTGGAAGCATACGGAGCAGAGATAAACAGCGACAAGATTACAAGGACCGAGCTCAAGGGAAACCTGCATCAAGTGTTGCTCAAATTTGGGCTGAGATCGAACGATTGGCAAAGGCGAAGGGGAATAACAAGTCGCTTTCTGTGGAGCTGTCAAGTTCGCTTTTTATAGGCGGCCAGGACACAAATGCCGAAAAGGTCTCATTTCTTGGTGGCCCCGACCATAACCTCCTGCTCCATTTCTGGCCCGTTGTGATGGGCGTGTATGTCCCCGAGATTATCGATCGAGATGGGACCTCTAAACTCTCGTCGAGCTATGTCTTAGTGATCCCTGATGTCACAGATCCAATCGGGTTCGTTCAAGACTTTCTGGAAACGCTCGCCCGATTAGGAACTGAGATGACTGGGTACCGACCTAAACAGGCAGTCATCACGCTTCCCCAAGAGGGAGGCTTGGAATATCTACATCATTTGCTGGGCTTGGTGAAAGCAAAGACAGATGTCGCAAACGCAGCAGGCGTAGAAGTCTACCACCTTGAAAAAAGAGGAAATAACGTTCACATGCTGAGCACTGACCGGGTGCCTGTGTCTCGCCGTGTTCTCGAGCAGTACGAAGCCATTCGTGACAAGTATTACTCTGTCCTGTTCAGAAGGAAGCTTATCCTAAACTTGATTCGAGGAGAGCCATGGTACCGGGAGTTTGACCGTGTCTTTGCCAAGGGTTCCAAGGAATGGTTCATCGGCATAAAGGCTCATAGGTTTTCGTCGGATGTTCAGCGACGATTTGAGGTTGAATCGCAGGCAAGGAGGTCCGCATGACAAGCGCTTCGTCGGTCGATCAGGCTCTGTCCCAATGCATTCATGGCTTAGTGAAGGCCTATGTGTACCGAAAATCAAAGGCCAAATCGGGTATCGAGTGGGACGGAGATCGAAACAACGTTCCTGCCAAATATCGAGATGCCCGAGAGAAAGTCTGTCGCGATGCTTTTCTGAGGCTCCGTGCATGCAAGGCTAAAGAGGACTTCGTTTCATACTTCACCGGTACGATCTGCTCGGTCCCGCAGTACTTGCCTGAGGCGGAGTACCAAACAGTAGCAGACGCTATGTTGACTGATGAGCGATGGGAAGAAGTGAAAGCGCTAGCCATGCTCGCATTGTCAGGCTTCTCAAATGTGTGATTGCTGGATTGAAACAAGGAGGATCGCATGAACATCTTTGCAACCGTGCTGACGTACCCGGCTCCTTCGGCGAACTATCGTGGTGAATCAGAAGAGAGTCGAAGCGTGATCCAGAAGGTGACCTATGGACGACACGAATATCCAGTAGTCTCACCCGAAGCCATGCGTAACGCGCTGCGCGAAATTTTAGCCTCATATGGTCTGCCGTGTAATCGGGCACGTCTTAACAACTAAGAACAACTTGCCGTCCGCTTTTTGGACTACCCCTACCCCGAAAAATTTGTAGACGATTTCTTCTTCGGCTACTTGGTGGCGGATCGTGCACAGATCCCTGAAAAGATAGTGAAGGATCGGGAGTTTCAATTTAAGCGAGATTCAATACTTCGAATGAATCTTGCGAAGGCGCTGGAGCCGTACCGTCATGATGCTGTTTTTACACAGTCGCCATTGACAGTGAAGAACGATAAGAGTCCTTGGCAAAATGCTTCAAAGTCGGCTCTCCTTCACCGTGAAACCTCGGTGACAGCCTTTCAATTCCCCTTTGCCATCAACCTGCACGATTGCAATCTGGATGACAATGGGAAACTCGTGGATGGTGTTAAATCACCTGATGGGAAACCCTACAAAACCAAGGGCGAGCAGTACAAAGACTGGCTTCGCTACCTACTCAAGGCCGTTTCAGAACTAAACGGCGTTTCCGGAAATCATGCCCGAAGCTACTTCGAAATGGCACCGGCGAGCATTGTGATTCGTGTGACGGACTCGCTTGTAGCTGGGTATGAGACCTATGGATTCAAACAAGATGGGTCGTTTCCGGAAGTTGTGGATGGGATTCTCCATAACGACTATCCCGGCAACGAGTTTTATGTCGGTGGCCGAATAGTGAAATCGTCGCTAGATAGTTCTGCCCAAGAGCAACTGAAGGCCAAAGGTGTCAACTTATTCCGAATGGCTAACCACGCTCTCAATGCAGTTGCAAGCCGGATTTGTAGCAGAGGATTTCTCCAACTGGAGGCCAATCATGCTGTGCCTGCACGTTAAGGCGCCTTTTGCAGCGTTCCGCACTTTTACAGCGGGGTCGTACCGTCCTACTGCGCCCTTCATCACTCCGAGCGCGGCCTATGGTCTGGTGCTGAACATTGCGGGCATTGAATCACGGCTGGATGATGGACGAGCGCCAATGACCCTGACCAAGCGCGGGCTGCCCAAAGTACAGATTGCACTAGGAGCTATTGCCTTTCCTGAAGTTCAGAGTATCTACCAGCAACTGCACAACTATCCTGTTGGAGCAACAGGGGAAGAACATGCCGAGTCCTGTAAGGGATCAAAGTACAACATTCAGCCTGTCAGAAGAGAATTCTTGTCCGGATTGGACGCTTATATTTGTCTGCGTGGGAATGCCGAGCTTGAAGAACAAGTGAGAGTTGGTTTGAGGGAAGGTGGGCAATGGGCTTCAAATGGCCTCTTCAGATATGGCATCCCATTTCTTGGTGACAACAACTTCATGATCGATGTTCTTAAAGAAGAGAACTCGCTGGGACTAGCTTGCTGGTACAGACGCGTGACGAGAGAGGATGATGATCTGAGCGATCGCCGATGCCGGTTGACTGTCTGGATTGATCGCGCAGATATGGCTCAGACTCAATCGCTTCTCTATGCTCCCCTGAACACCCCCGCATCAGAAATTCCAGAATCGGCTTGGACTGCTCTCGATCCACCCGCACAAGTCGTAGTGTCCAAGAAGGAGAACAAGAGGGGGAATAAGAGATAAATAAAGGCAGTACGTACTTGGTGGCGAAAAATGAGTCACGAATGCGCCTCTGAACCCCTCCTTCGCGTCATGGCGTTGCACGCGCTGACTTACTGCGAACGGCTCTTCTATTTGGAAGAGGTGGAGGAGATCCGCCTGGCTGATGAGGCTGTCTATGCAGGGCGGCGGCTGCATGAGGAACTGGCGGTCGACGAAGGCGAGATTGTGAGCTTGGTGCTTGAAAGTGAGACGCATGGGCTCAAGGGCAAGGTCGATTGTCTGCGACGGCGGGATGGGCGGCTGATTCCCTACGAGCACAAGAGAGGTCATGCGGCGAAAGGCGAGCAAGGCCCAGAGCCGTGGCCCAGTGACAAGATTCAGGTCTCCGCTTATGTATTGCTCGTTGAGGAATATGCGGGTTGTGTGATCGAAGAGGCGCGGATTCGTTACCATGCCGACAATGTGACCGTGCGAGTGGCGGTTGATGACGTGGCGAGAGACCAGGTTCGCAAGGCGGTGGCTCGGGCGAGAGAGTTGAGCAAGTCCGTTGAGCGTCCGCCCGTGACGGATAATGAGCGGTTGTGTGTGCGGTGCTCGCTGGCCCCGGTGTGTTTGCCGGAAGAAGAGCGCCTCGCCGGTAATCCGGAATGGAAACCGATACGGTTGTTCCCGCGTGATTATGAGCGCCAGGCCCTACATGTGACCGAACCTGGTGCGCGGGTGTCGCGGTCGGGCAATACGTTGGTCGTCCAAGCCCCAGAAAGAGAGCGACGGGTGTTCCCAGTTCACGATGTGGGTGAGATCGTGCTTCACGGACATGCGCAAGTGACGACGCAGGTCATCCACCTCTGTGCCCAGCAAGATATCGGGCTCCACTGGATCACCGGCGGGGGGCGCTACATTGCCGGATTGGTGGCAGGCACAAGCCCTGTTCAACGGCGGATTCGCCAGTACGAAGCGTTGCGTGATCCTGGCGTGGCGTTTCGCTTGGCCAAGCGGTTGGCCTTGACCAGAGGGGCGAGCCAGCTGAGGTTCTTGCTTCGGGCCTCGCAAGGAATGGATCGAGCAGCGAAAGGCGTTCAACCTGCGATCAACGGGATTCGTGCCGCCTTGGCGGCGATGAGTCACGCGGAAGGCCTTGATACGCTGCGCGGTCATGAGGGAGAGGCAGGGCGCGCGTACTTTTCTGGCCTGCCGGGGATTCTCCGCACTGACCTCGACTCACGTTTAATGTTTACGGGGAGAACGCGACGTCCGCCCCAAGATTGCTTCAACGCGCTGTTAAGCTTTGGCTATTCGCTGCTGCATCGCGATGTGCTGCAAGCCATCCTTGCAGTGGGACTAGAGCCGGCCTTCGGGTTTTATCATCAGCCCAGGTCCGCCGCGCATCCGCTGGCATTGGATCTTATGGAAGAGTTCCGCGTACCCATGTGGGATATGCCGGTGGTAGCTTCCCTCAATCGGTTGCAATGGGACCCTGATCAAGACTTCACGCGGGCGGGACCGCAGGTGTGGTTGAGCGATGCAGGTCGGAAGAAAGCCATCGAAATCTATGAGCGGCGTAAGGAGGATGAGTGGAAACATCCCGTCACGGGCTATGCCCTGTCGTATGCCCGGCTGATCGAACTGGAAGTCCGGCTTCTGGAGAAAGAGTGGACAGGTCAGCCGGGCCTGTTCGCTCGCTTGCGGTTGAGGTAACGACATGGCTGAGGATCGGAACTGGTATCTCATCTCATACGATATCCGAGAGCCTCGTCGCTGGCGGGGAGTGTTCAAGCTGCTGAAGGGGTACGGCCAACATTTGCAATACTCGATTTTTCGATGCCGGCTGACGAAGCGGCAGATGGAGCGACTTCGTTGGGAACTCGCCTGTTTGCTCGATCCAGTGGACAGCTTAATGGTGGCCTGTCTCTGCCCCGGGTGCTCAGCACGGTTGACGATTCAGGGCGGTATTGAGGACTGGAGTACTGAGGAGCCCACGTTTCAGATCATTTAACGGGCATTCATCCGCAATTCATGCATGTGCGAGTGTGCGCAATTTTAGGGGAGAGAGTTGGCAAAAGATGTGATCGATTCAAGCCTTTTGAGACCATTCGACGTTGGAATGTACATGAAATGTGTGGAGAAGAGATAAATCCGTTAGTTGGAATAAGTGCAGGAGGACAAACTATGCATAGGAATGCCTACAGCGTACTACGTTGTGCAGATGCTCGAAGACATACTTTGCGGCGCCTGGTGCCATGCGGGTTTACATGAATGCGGTGAGTTCATCTGTGATGCCGAAAGGCGTTGAGCACATTGTGTAGGAGGACGAACCGATGCCGACACCGACTGTGAGTTCATCTGTGATGCCGAAAGGCGTTGAGCACCAGGCGAAGGAAGTCGATTCGCTCGGCTATCCCCTGGTGAGTTCATCTGTGATGCCGAAAGGCGTTGAGCACATAAACATACCCTTAGTAATACCCCATGGTTCCTATGTGAGTTCATCTGTGATGCCGAAAGGCGTTGAGCACTGTCCCGCGCGCGCATTTATCAACTGATCGAAGAAGGGTGAGTTCATCTGTGATGCCGAAAGGCGTTGAGCACATGTCTCTCGGAGATCCAACAGATATGCTCATGCGGCGTGAGTTCATCTGTGATGCCGAAAGGCGTTGAGCACTTTACGGCCTTGTGTCTATCGAAATAAAGGGGGTCTGGAAGTCTTTTATGGGCAAGCCCGCGTTTGTTGGTACCGGTGTGTTTCCTTCCGGTGGGGCATTCATGAGGACATCGACCTGTGAGGGCGACCGACGTCGGTGTTTCGGATGTAGACTGCGACCCTTCACTTGTCAGGCGGGGGATGGCCGAGATTGTCCGCAGGATCCCTTTTCGTCGTGGCAGCATCGGGGCGGTGAATTTCTGTCCCTCCCCCTCTTTCGGCTAATTACATCTCTTAAGCACTTTCGTGCACATTCCATCCGGCCGGATTGGGATGATGCAAGGGGTTCTTGACAGCCACCCGATGGCTTCTTACACTCACGCACCTTCTCATTAGGAATACAATGCATAGGGATCGCCCCGTGCGGTTGTCATCCTCTCGGCCTTTCATCCACGACAAAGGAGCGTGAGTCGATGAGCGAACCCAAAGACACAACCATTGCATTACATGTCGTCCTGAAACCGTCCGATTCCTCGGCTCATCCCTTGGCCGCGAACCACACACACGTTGCGTTGGTTCAGGGGATTGCCTACCTCGATTTCGGCTTCATCGAACCGGCACTCCTGGCTTCCGTCGCGAAGACCGCGAAGGACGGTCAAGCCGCCCCAAAAGGCTTGGACGGGCATCTCGTCACACGCGTAGCGATGGACGTGAGCGCTCTGGCGCGGCTGCACCAGCAGATTCAGCAGGTGTTGGCCGGCTTGCGATCAGCGAAGCCTGGGAAGCCACAGGACAGGATTAAGGGAAAGGAGAAAAATGATGCGTCGTCGAGTGTATGACCTGTCAGTGATTACCTTGAGTCCGGAACGACGCGTCATCGTTTTCCTGTTGATCCTCGTATGGAGCCTGTTTTGCTCCGAATTCACGGTACACGCCAAGCCTCAAAAAGATTCCACAGTTATTGATACGGGAATCATCGGCAGTGGTGCATGTTGGTATGACGCAGAACGACTGATCGTCGTGAAGCGGTCACCCTTCAAGGCCGGCCAAGAATCAGAGGTCGAAGGCCTGTATGTCGTGACGCCAGCCGAACCACGCGATGGGACCAGAATGGATTTATCTCCTATCGACCCTGAATCGCAAAAGAGGATATGGGACGTCAGATGTCATGATGGAACGATTGTGTTCTCCGTTCCCATGCCAGATAAGAAACGAAGTCGGCTCTATGCAGTGAAGATTGGTGGACGACCAGAGCTACTCGTTGAAATGCGAGGGGCGATGCCACAGAACGTGAGTATGAAAGGGAAATACGTACTAGCCTATAAGCATATGCGGGGGAATAAGGGGGTGTACGAAGACGAAGACAATTGTGTGATTCAATTCATAAAGCCGGAATTTACGGTCCATTGCGTGGATGCTCGAACTGCCTGGCGGCGATGGACGCTCGCAAACTTTGTTCTCGCCGAATATCAGTGGTCCGATACGATCAAAATCCATGGGCCAGATGGGCAGCCGAAGAAGATTCCCAATCCCGAAAAGCAACTAGTCGACAACAATGGAAAGGCAATCAACTACGCAATGTTCCTTCGAGCGCTGGATGGCAATATCTTAGCGCAGCTGAATGAAGTTCAGACTCTGAAAACGGCGATCTCGATCTACTTTGTTATAAGTGATGATGAGGCATACATCTATTCGCCTTGTTATCGAATTGAATCAAAAGATGGATCGCCAGATGGAGTCTGTCGGTATCCTCTCTCCGGAAGGCCAGAATCTTGGGAGCTAATATTTCAATCTGAGATCCCACGTCAACGCAAAGCGAGCATCAGCCATCCCAAAGTCAGTCGGACAGGCGACATTTATTTCATCATCGCAGGTACCAAGCCGCCGTATCATGGCCTCTGGAAATTCGACGCTCGCACCAGGCAAGTCACGCAGCTGACGAATCCAGGTGACTCTTACGACACTCCGACGGCCATCTCGCCGGATAGCCAGTGGGTGGCCTTTAATCGAAGAGGTACAGTCGGTGACTCTGTATTCCTAGTACAAGGAGGAGGCAAATGACAGCGGTCATTGATTACAACCTCGCGAGACTCGTTGCAGATAATGTGTACGGACGTCCATCAGGAGGCCTTCACGGCATTATCCCGTCTGGATGGACATTAGACACTGATTTCAATAGAGATGGGCTTCAGAGTAGTAATCCAGGTGAACTCCGCCTCCCCAATGGGTTCTATGCTTACGCTCTAAAGTCCACTGATCCAAACGACGATCGCCGCATTCTTGCATTCCGAGGAACGGAAAATGCCCGAGATTGGTTGGCGAATATTAGCGATATTGGGGAAAGTCAGTTTACTCAGGACGCAAAGGACATAGTAAATCCGTGGTTAGCGCAGCAATTGGTGGACGGTAATAAAGTTGAGTTGGTCGGTCATAGTCTCGGTGGAGCGCTCGTTCAGTGGACTGTCAATAACACGAATCGTGAGCAAATCAATGTCTTCGCCCAAGGCCTGACGGGTAATGAAGCTTACCAAGTCGATCCGTCTCTGATGCACTTCACCACCTTCAATGCACCTGGAATCCGGTTTTCTCCGGGTGGCTTGCTCGCAAGCAATACGACGACTGGTGTAGATGGTGAGCACCATGTCATCGCAATCGACTTTGCGCTTCCCACCCCAGGATTGCAGGGGGACTTTGTTCATTTACTCGGCGGGCGTCCGGTTGGTGGAATCATTGTTGCCCACCGCGTAGACTTCACTCAATTCGCAGCCGATGGCAATATTTATGATGCTCACTTGATTAGCAAACCGTGGTGGAATGCACCTGTTGATCCCGGGCATACACCTCCTTTTGCCATCGATTTTCAAAAAGCACAGGTCGTTGGTCGGTTTGTTGCAGACATGCTTGGCCCGAGGGGACAACTTAATAATGGTGCCATCGACGCCCTAAAAATCGGATTGGTATTGGGGGCGGGATTGACTGCTGGGACTGCTCTCCAATTTGGCATACAACTCAGTCAACTAGTCCAAGGTGTGGGAGCTGATCTTCAAACTTTGGCAACAAGACTCTTGGCTCCAGGAACGGATGGTCTTCAAGATGGATTCGCCTACTTGCTCGATCTCGCAAACACGACTGGGCAAAATGTGGCCACTTTTACGTTAAACCTTTCCGCCGCAGCGATCACGACCTGGCAAGCTATCGCTGGTCTCGGCAGTGCCGTCGTCACTCTTGGCATCGAACAACTTGGGAGTTTGATTGCGGATGTTGCCCAGAGCATCGGTAATGCCGTACTGGATCGTCTCCACGACGTGCCGAATACCCTCTTCAATCTCGGCCGCACGCTTAGTTTTGTCGAGCTCAATCCGTTTACCATGGCCTACGCGCAGGCGCTTGAGGATCCAAGGCTAGGCTCCGCGCTTCGGACTGCAATTGAAGACGCGCAGCAGATCGTTCAACAGGCAGGGCAGACTGTGGTGGTTCAGAAGGGCATGGGGCCGAATCCGTTCGAGACCACTGGGTTTAATCCCGATACAGCCCCACCAGCGACGGTGACAGCGAATGAAGGCCAACTGAACATGTTCACTATCCACCTGCCGTTTGAAGCTGGTGTGGGTGGGCAGAAGCTCACGCTTACGTTGAGTGGCCCGAACGCCAGCGGGGTGGTCCTCCGTACAAATGGCATCGAACTTTTCCCGAACGGAAGTACATTCACGCTGACCATTCCCGAAGGCCAGCAACAACTCGTGGTGGGTTTGCAGCATAAGCAAGACATTGGAGCGTCCAGTTCGTTGACAGTTTCTGTGCAGTTAGTTGATGCGAATGGGATCGCAACTCATGCCCCCGACCAAGAAGCAACCATCACGGTGACGGATACCGGTCCTCTGCGTGACGGCACAGTCCCGACGATTGATTACAACAATGGGTACAGCACCGAGACGGTTTCATTGACGGCTGGTCCTCCGGAGTTTAATGGATCTGGTGGTTCGGGGGCCTTTACTCAGGAAGGGCCAATCAATTCCGTTGTGCAGGGCAACTATGGACCTGAGATCATTTGGGCCGACAATCCACAGGCGATCACGTTCTTCGCGCAGAATCAACAAGTCTTCGGCGGTGATGGCTCAGATAAAATCATCGGAGACTTCAATGACCAACTCTACGGGGAAGATGGCGACGACGTCATCCTGGCCGGTTGGGGTTCTGATGTGGTGGATGGGGGCGCGGGGCGGGATGCTATTTTCGCGGACATGGACGCGTTCATCAGGCCATCGCCTGGGACCTTCGATGACTATCTCGATGGGGGCAGTGACGAGGATAGTCTCAGCGGGATGGCAGGTAACGACACGCTCCTCGGCGGCACCGGGAATGATGAACTCTTTGGCGACGATCATGGCGTCTATACCGAACGGCCGGTGGGGAATGATTACTTGGATGGTGGTGACGGCCATGATCGGCTCTACGCCGGGCTGGGTGATGACACGCTGATCGGTGGAATCGGTAACGATCGATTGTTCGGCGACAATCGACCTGCCGGCGAAGATTCCTATCTTTGGACCGAACGACCTTGGATCAACGAAGAGTGGTTTCAGGGATTCGAATTCGGAATCATCGGCGGAGTCGGTATACCCATTTTTTCTGTAACTGGGGGTCGCGACTACCTGGAGGGCGGCGCAGGTGATGACTTTCTCCAAGGCGATGGTGGAGATGATGTGCTGCTCGGTGGGGCGGACAACGATGAGCTCTGGGGGGACGATCAACAGGTTGGTGTGATCCAGGAAGGGGATGATTGGCTGGAAGGTGGAGCAGGGAATGACCAGCTCGTGGGCGGTGGGGGCAAGGATGCGCTCTTCGGCGGGGAGGACGATGACCTGCTTGTCGGCGACTATGCCAACAATCCAACACTCGGGTTCGACGACACCCTCGATGGTGGAGCCGGAGCGGACGAACTACATGGAGGCGGGGGGAACGATCTGCTGGACGGCGGGAGCGACAACGACCGCCTCTTTGGCCAGGAGGGGGACGACCAGCTGTATGGGGGCATCGGGGATGATCAGTTGCAAGGCGGTAACGGTGACGATGTGCTCGTTGGAGAAGAGGGGATCGATCGACTTTTCGGGGAGGCCGGCAATGACGTGCTTTTCGGCGAGGACGGAGACGATCAGTTAAGCGGCGGTGGGGGGCTCGATCAATTGGTCGGAGGACTAGGAAACGACGTACTCCTGGGCGACGGCGAGAACGATATCCTGTTTGGTGAAGAGGGTAATGATCAACTGCAAGGCGGTGACGGCCACGATACCCTGCTCGGCGAGGTCGGGACGGATGTGCTCTTTGGCGACGCGGGGGACGATACTTTGTGGGGTGATGACGGGGATGACCAACTCTCAGGAGATGCCGGCAACGATGTGCTCATCGGCGGGACCGGCAATGATCTGCTCCTTGGCGGGGTAGGCCGGGATTCCTATCATATCGGAGTGGGAGAAGGCGCCGATGTAATTACCGATAACGCCGGGGAAGGCAATCGTGTCGTATTTAATGATGGGATCATGCCCGATGATGTCGGCATTGGACTGGCTCCCACCGCGATGGTCATTCAAATTGGTTCTGGTGGAGGTCAAGTTGCCATTACCGGCTTTAGCGCCAACGACGCGCTGGCGCCCTCTGGGATTACAGATTATCAGTTTGCCGATGGGACGATCGTGACCCATGCCGACCTCGTCGCACGGGGCTTGGGAATTGATCCGGCCATTTTAGCAAGCGCGGCGGTGACAGGCCGCGTGATGGCCGGTGGGACCGGTGGCGACCCGCTCAATGGCACCAGTCTCAACGACCTCTTGCACGGTGGCGCGGGCAACGATTCGCTATCCGGTAATGCTGGGGCCGATACCTTGATCGGCGGCACGGGCGACGATCAGCTCCATGGAGGCAGCGGAAACGACACCTATGTGTATCGCGTAGGAGATGGTCTTGATGTCGTAGTCGATACTGCCGTGGCGGGCGAGGGGAATGTAGTGTCGTTTGGTCAGGGCATCGCCTCGGCCGATGTGCGGCTGATGGTCAATGGCTCGTCCGTCGTCGTGGGGACAGGCGATCCGATGCAAGGTGTGCTGCTCGGGAATACGCGCCGGAGCAGCATCACCGGCACACACGATATCGAGCGGTTCCAGACCACGGACGGCACGGTGCTGAGCTATGCGGATCTTCTGGCCAGGGGCATTGATGTCGCGGGAACAGCTGGGGATGATCGCTTGTTCGGGACCAGCATCGGTGACTGGTTCGTGGGCAAAGGGGGGAACGATCACCTGTTCGGCGGAGCGGGGCATGATCAATATCGGTTTAACCTCGGTGATGGCATCGACACGATTGTCGATACGGCATCGATGGCTGAAGGAAATGAGGTCACGTTTGGCGCGGGCATTACGTCGTCGATGCTGACGCTGAGCACGGTACAAGACTCCATCAATTCGTCGAGCGGACATGATCTGGTTCTCCGTATCGGTGAGAGCGGGGATCAGCTGTGGCTCACCGGCTTCGATCGCGACAATGTCCTGGGGCCACACGCCGTGGAGACTTTCCGGTTCACGGACGGCACGAGCTTCGCCTACGCGCAACTGCTGGAGCGTGGGATACAGATCAGCGGTACGTCCGGAGCCGAGACCTTGATCGGGACGAACGGGAACGATCGGTTCGTCGGTGGGGCGGGCAATGACCGGATGGAAGGGAAGGGCGGCGATGATCGGTATGTCTTTGGAAGAGGGGCAGGGCAGGACACGATCGTGGATCGGACCGGCGCGTTGGACACGATTGAGTGTGCCGCCGATCTGTTGCCCAGCGAGATGACCATCACACGTTCGGGGCGAGACCTCGTGTTGGCGATCACCGGCACGACGGATCAGGTGACCGTCTCGGAATTCTTTGTGGCGGATACCTTCCGGATCGAGGCGGTGCGGTTTGCTGATGGGACGGTCTGGGATGCGGCCTTTCTGGCCGAGGCGGTGCAACACCGTGTCACCGGCACAGAGAGTGCTGATGTGCTTGACGGGACTGACGCCGATGATCTGCTCATGGGTTTCGCGGGTGACGACCGACTGACGGGACTTGCAGGCGACGATCATCTCGACGGCGGGACGGGCATCGATAGGATGGCCGGCGGTCTTGGCGACGATGTGTATGTGGTGGATGCCATAGGCGATGAGGTCACGGAGAACCTGAACGAAGGCATCGATGCCGTGCAAAGTTCCGTCACGCATACCATCGGGGAGAACGTTGAGCACCTCACGTTGACCGGTCTCGGCGCCATCAACGGAACGGGGAATGCGCAGGACAACATCCTAGTCGGCAACGGCGCCGCGAATGTTCTTGCCGGCGGTGCCGGCCACGACACCTATGTGATCAGCACCGGTGATACGGTGGTCGAGCAGGCGAACGACGGTCTCGACAGCGTGCAGAGTGATCAGAGTCACGCCCTTGGCGCCCATGTCGAGAATCTCACGCTCACCGGCACGGCGGCCATCAAGGGGACCGGCAATGCATTGGACAATGTGTTGACCGGTAACGGTGCGATGAATCTGTTAGCCGGCGGAGCCGGTAACGATACGTACGTGCTGAAGGGGCTGGAAATCGTGACCGAGTCGGCAGGCCAAGGGATCGATACGGTTATGACGGCGCAGAGCTATCAGCTGGCCTCCCACGTGGAGCATCTCACCCTGCTCGATTCGGATCGCTCGCTCATCGGGAATCAATTGTTACCGGTGTCGATCGATGCCATGGGAAACGAGCTCGATAATACGCTGACGGGTAATCGCGCTGTGAATCGGTTGGATGGTGGGGTGGGTGCCGATGTGATGCGTGGAAAGGCCGGGAATGACACCTACGTGGTCGACGATGCAGGAGACGTCGTGATCGAAACGGCGGTGGACGGTCTCGACCAGGTTGAAAGCGCGATCGGCTATACGCTGACCGATCATGTGGAGGATTTGTTGCTCACGGGGATGGGGGCCACGTCCGGGACCGGCAATCAACTCGATAATCGGATCGTCGGCAATAGTGCGGGCAACGTGCTGGATGGAGCCGGAGGAAATGATCGGCTCGAAGGCGGAGCGGGAGGCGACACCTATCTGTTCGGCCATGGATCTGGATGGGATCGGGTCGTTGATTCCGGAATCGGCGATGTCATTCAGTTGAAGGCGGGGATTACACCGAACGATCTTGCTGCTGCTCAGTACTTCCACGCCGGCATCTTCCAGCCGAACGGATTGGTGCTCGGCATTCTCGGCTCGACCGATGCTCTTTATATACAGAGCTATTTTCACACGAGCGCGCCTCCGCTGATCAGGTTTGATGATGGGACGACCTGGGATCTCGCGGCCGTCAATCAACGGATGGTGACAGGCCCGTCGTTTGTCGGTCCGGATTGGAGAAACCTGGCCACTGTTCGGGAATCGGTCACCACGATTCTGGGAACGGCTGGAAACGACCTACTGAGTGGTACTGCGGGTCCTGATCTCTTTTTCTCCTCAAGCGGGAGCGATACGCTGGTCGGTGGCGCCGGTGATGATCGCTATTCGATCGATTTCGCCGGAGACGACGTCATTATCGAGGATCCACATGGGGGCATGGATACCGTCACGGGGGATATGCCCGAGGGATATGTCTTGCCGGACAACGTGGAAAACGCCGAGTTCTTCGGCCGCGTGATGACCGGCAACGCCCTCGACAATGTGATCACGGCAGGACCAGTCTCCAATACATTGGATGGAGGCGAGGGCAACGATGTGTTGATCGGTGGGTTCTTGCGTTCCACGCCGGTCAGTCGGGACGATTCCGGCAGCGATCTTCTGATCGGTGGAGCCGGTGATGACACGCTCATTCCGGTCGGTGGGGTCTACCATTCATCAGGCTTGATCGCCCCAATCACAAATGCGGCGATCATCAAGGCCGATGATGTGTTGGTGGGGGGGCGGGGTGACGACACCTATGTCGTCTATCATGCTGACGCAATGGTCGTCGAACGGGTCGGCGAAGGGACCGACTGGGTCCGCAGTGCGGTGACCTATACCCTCCCGGGGAACGTCGAGAATTTGGAATTGGTGGATTCCGGCATTCCAGGCGTCCCGAATGGCACGGGCAATGAATTGGAAAATCTCATCCGCGGCAATAGCCTCGCGAATGTTTTGCAGGGCGAGGCGGGGAACGACACGCTGCATGGCGGTCTTGACGATGATGTGGTGCAAGGCGGGATCGGGCATGATACCTATCTTTTCAATCTCGGCGACGGCCGTGACACGATCGAGGACATAGCGACGGGCGAAGAAGGCAATCGTATTCAATTCGGCAAGGGCATCACACAAAGTGATCTTGCGTTCACGCAGGATGAAGTCGCTCGCACGTTGACCATCCATGTGGGGAGCAGCGGAACCGACCAGCTTGTCCTCACAAACTTTGATCCGACCGGACTCAACGGCTCGGTGGTGGTGGAGACTCTGGCATTTGCAGACGGGAGTGTGACTGGTCTCGCTCAGTTGCTGGGCCTTGGTGGCCCAGTCAATCATGCGCCGACGGTGGGCAATCCGATTGCGGACCAAGCCGTATCGGAGAATGCGCCACTCAGTCTGGTGGTTCTCGCCGACACCTTTACCGACCAGGACACGGGTGACACGTTGACCTACAATGCAAGCCTGGCGGACGGCAGCGCATTGCCGTCCTGGGTCAGCTTCAATCCAACGACCCGCACGTTCACGGGGACTCCGGACGATGATGGGGTCGGGAGCCTCGATCTCAAGGTGACGGCGACGGATACCGGGAATCTCACGGCTTCCGATGTCTTCACGCTGACCGTCACCAATATGAATGAGGCTCCGGTGGTGGCCACGCCGGCCGCCGATCACACGACGCTCGAAGATGTGCCGTTCACATTCGTGATCCCTGCCAATACGTTTCTGGATCAAGACGTGATCCATGGCGATACACTTACCTATGGTGCCACGCTGGCGAACGGCGATCCCTTGCCGGCTTGGCTGAGTTTCGACTCAATCACCGGCACCTTGAGCGGCACACCTCTCAACGACGATGCCGGCAATCTGAACGTCGCGGTCAAAGCCACGGATGAAGGCGGGCTCAGCACAACGAGTACATTTACCCTTACGATTCAGAACGTCAACGACGCGCCGACCGTGGCGAATGGTCTTGCCGATCAAAATGCCGCCGAAGATTCAGCGTTCAGCTTGATTGTGCCAGGCACGACTTTTACCGATGTCGATGCGATTCATGGGGATGTCTTAACCTACGGCGGCACCAGGGCCGACGGCAGTCCGTTACCGACTTGGCTGAGCTTTGATGCAACGACGCGTACGTTCAGCGGGACGCCGGGTGTAGGCGATGCCGGTGTAATGCAGCTTGCCGTGACTGCTACGGATAATCAGCTGGCCAGAGTGACGGAGGAGTTCACCCTGACGGTGGCTGGGCCGCGGCCGAAAACCGTGGTTGGCACTACGGGCAATGATGCGCTGAATGGCGGAAGAGGTAATGATATCCTCGCAGGCGGGGCAGGGAACGATACCTTATTGGGAGGATCCGGGGATGACACATACATCTTCAACCTCGGCGACGGGGTGGACACGATCAACGATACGAGTCTCCCGGGCGAAGGGAATACCATTCAATTCGGAACGGGTATCACGTCCAACGACCTGCGTTTAGCGGTCGGTTCCTTATTGCTTCGTGTGGGAACCGAGGGGGATATGATTCACTTGACGACCTTTAGTCCGGACGACGTACTGGGGCCGCGAGCCATCGAGACCTTCCGGTTTGTGGACGGCTCGACGTTGAATTACAGCCAATTGGTGGCGCGAGGATTTGATCTGACGGGCACAGCCGCCAATGACTCGATCATCGGCACGAATGTTGTGGATCGGATCAGCGGCCTGGCGGGCAACGATACGCTGGCAGGCGGGGACGGAAACGATCTGCTGGATGGAGGAACCGGAACCGACACCATGCAGGGCGGAGCAGGGGATGACACATACGTGATTGACTCACCGGGTGATCTCGTCATTGAAACAGCCGGCGAAGGAAGAGACACGGTGCAAAGCGCCGTCACGTATGCCCTTGGAGCTCATGTGGAAAATCTCATGCTCACCGGCACGGCGGCCATCAGCGGGACCGGAAACGTCCTGGACAATGTACTTTTGGGCAACAGTGCCAACAATACATTGAATGGCGGGGCCGGTCATGACCGGCTCGATGGCGGTTACGGTAGCGATGTGATGATCGGTGGGATAGGCGATGACACATACGTCGTGAATAGAGCGGGCGATATTGTGACCGAGCAAGCAGGACAAGGAAACGACACGGTGGAAAGCAGCATCACCTACACCCTCGGAGCGAACGTGGAACATCTGACTCTCACAGGGTCGGCCCATATTAACGGAACGGGAAACACGGCCAATAACGTCCTGATGGGCAACAGCGGCGACAACATTCTGAATGCCGGCGCCGGCGATGATACGCTGAACGCTGGACGGGGACATGATATTCTCTTTGGGGGGAGCGGTCGCGATATGCTCAACGGAGGCGACGGGAATGATAGGCTCGACGGCGGGACCGGTGATGATCAACTCGTGGGCGGTGCCGGCAACGATCAGCTTCTAGGCGGCGGCGGGGCCGATCAGTTCACCGGCGGTCGTGGCCATGACATATTGATCGGAAACTCAGGAAACGACACCTACCATTTCTCCCGAGGAGACGGCCAGGACACGATTCTGGATGTCGATTCATTGTTACCCAATCAAGACCGTGTCATGTTTGGAACGACCATCAATCCTCTCGATCTCGTGATTAGTCGCCAGGCCGATGATCTGCGGCTTGCTATTCACGGCTCTGCAGATCAAGTCATGGTGAAGGATTGGTATTTGGGTAGGAGTCATCGAGTTGAGACAATGCAAGCCGGGAACGGGGAGGTTCTGCTCAGTACACAAGTTGACCAATTAATCCAATCCATGGCGGCATTTACCCAGCAGACCGGCCTGACATGGGATCAAGCGATTGATCAACGGCCGCAGGAGGTACAGGCGGTCCTGGCGGCCAGCTGGCAGTAGCGGTGAACGGGATCTGTCGTCATGATAACCGGATTGGGTTCAGTCGCTCGGTGGTTCGAAGTGTCCCGAAGGGCGTTGTTGCCAGGGCACGGTCGCCTGCCGGGATTGTTTGACTAAACTGCGGAGGCTCATCTCGGCGGCCCGTAAGAGTTTTGGATCGCCTGCTTCCATCAATGTCGTCAAGAGGACATAGAGGGATCGATCAGCCTGAGATCCGGCCAAGATACGATCGGTAACCGGATCGATCTGCGAGGTGTCGGGCTCCTCATCTTCCGTGGAGTCAGCGCATAGATATTCCAAGGAGCGGGGGCTGTCGAAAAGCCAAGAAGGAGGGATACGAAGCGCGGAAGCAAGAGATTCAATTATCCGGGCCGTTGGATCTGCCTGATCCGTCTCGATTTGTTCCAGAAGCGCTGTGGGAATTCCAGCCGCGTCTGATAACGATTCTATGGAGTGATGTTTCGAGAGTCTCCAGCCCTGGATAAAGAGCCCTATCGACATGCGGCCATGATACACAATGAAGGGAAGCGCTTCAATCGAAGATGCGGCAAAATGACAACTTTATCATCAATAACAATGTGTTATAAGCTCTTTAAAGATCAGGCATGAAATCGGTATAATGCTGACTCAAGTTTCATCGCGTTTGAAGGAGGTGGGGAGTCATGTTAGGGACCGATATTCGCGGCATCATGGCGGAAGAAGAAGAGGTTCAGCGTCGTCAGGAGGCGTTGAAATCCCTCATGACAATGAGGGCGAAGCAGCTTCGAGAATCGTTAGAGGATCGGATCAAGCGCGCCAGGAGTTGCGGGGACTGGATACAGCTTTCCAAGGCGGAATGTGCAAGCCTGCACAAGCGGGAAAAGGCCCACTTAAAGTCGCAGCTTGAGCAGCTGCAGTTTGAACAAACTCGGACTCGCGGAAAATTGACGGCGCTCAAGCGAGCCAAGGCGAGGGCCCAGCGTATCCGTGCCGCAGAAGCAGCTTCCGAACGAAGGCGCCGGTGATTGACGATCACCGCTGTCTCGGTCACATTGTTTTCCATGCGATGACGGGGATATAGTGGGTGCGGTGACGCCTCTGCCGGTTCTCACTCGTGCAGAGGCCTCGCGGATCCGGGGGCTGCTTCGCGATAAGAAGACAAGAGTGAGCGAAGGAGCCTTTGTCGTTGAAGGTGTCAAGCCTTGCCTTGATCTCATCTCCAGGTACCCACAATCTATTCTCAGCTTGATTGTCACGCCTCGTTATCTCAGCGTCGAAACGGAGGCTGGTCAAAGAGCACGCGCGGGGCTGTCTGCGCGTCAGTTTGTTTCCACAGACGTTGGCTTCGAACGGTTGACCGATGTGGAGATGCCGCAGGGAGTCTTGGCCGTCGTTCGACAGCCTCAGTGGGACGAGGCGCAGGTATTCGGGCGAGCGAACGTGTTGGGGCTCTATGGGGATCGGCTGCAAGATCCGGCTAATGTCGGCGCAATCATCCGGACCGCCGCCGCCTTAAACCTATCAGGGGTCTGGCTCAGTGCCGATTCCGCCGATCATTTCAATCCAAAGGTAGTCCGGGCCACAGCCGGTACCATCCTCAGCGTTCCGGTGTTTCAGGTACGGGATTATCGAATATTCTCTTCATATGGATGTGACATCTACTCGGCCGTCCTGGAATCGGCGGATAGGGTCACGATCAGAAGTATTCGGACAATACCGAGTCGCCTCATGATCGCCGTGGGAAACGAGGGAGCGGGGGTGGCCTCGGATATCGTGCAGGCGTCTCGCGTCAAGTATTCCATTCCATTGGCTGAGGGGGTGGAGTCGTTGAATGTCGCCGCGACGGCGGCAATTTCGGCATTCTACTTCGGCGGATTGCGACGATGGTAGGAATCGTAAGGGTTGCGCCATTCGACAGGGAGATTTGAAAATAGAATACATTCGGCCTACTATGGCGTACGGTCAATGATGAAGCCCGGACAGGAGAGGACAATGGCGGCAGGGGTTGTGCTGATGTGCCTGGTCGGTCTAGCGCTTGGTGAAACCTCCGCATCTGCGCAATCCCAAGCCCTATCCCAATCCGACGGACAGCTGTACAGCCTCGACATGATTGTCGACCTGGCGTTGACAAGAAATCCCGTGGTGTCGCTCGCCGAAGGGAACATCGAGCAACAAAAGGGTCAGCAGACGGCGGCTGGTGCCTATCCGAATCCGACCGTTGCAGGCTCTGGCGGCCACGGTAACCTTCAAGACACCGGTCGAGCGGGCATCGGTCCTTTTCTCGACCGCCAGTCACTGACTGAATACAACTTTGTCTTGGGACAGCCGCTCGAATGGCCGGCCATGCGGGCAGCCCGACAGCGAGTGGCGGATCTCGGATTGGCGACGGCTAATGTGGGCATGCTGGAAACCAGATTGAATTTGGCGTCGCAGGTCAAGGTTGCCTTTTACGATTTACTCTTGGCGCAACAGGATGCGGACTTGGCGCGTCAGAATCTCGACACGGTCGAAGGAGTGGCTCGAATCGTCAAGGCACGGGTCAAGTCGGGCGAAGCCCCCCAATTCGAATCCATCAAGGCGGAGGTGGAAGTGCTCAAGGCCCGGCAGCAACTGGCGCGGGCGGATAATTTGGTTCGGATCAACCGCGTGGCCGTTGATACCTTGACCGGAGGCGCGCTGGGGCCCTCCTATCTGGTCTACGGGGAATTCAGGATACTGCCTCGTAACTTGCAGATCGAAGGACTCATGGCTCGCATGATGGACCAGCATCCCACCATTCAACGCTTGCTGAAGTCGGTCGAGCAATCCGACTGGAAGATCGAATTCGAACGGCAAGCCCGTGTGCCGACCGTGACCGCCAACGCGAGTTATTGGCGTGAGATCGGGCGGGAGGCGTTTCAGGGAGGGTTGTCGGTTCCGATGCCTCTCTGGTATCGGCGTCAAGGTGAAATTGCGTCATCCTTGGGCACCAAACGTCGGGATGAAGCGGAACTGCTCAGGACGCGAAACGAACTGGGACGAGCCGTCTACCAACATTATCAGGATGTCCGCACCACGGCCGAATTGATCGATGTGTTCGATAAGGGGTTGTTGAAACAGGCTCAGGAAGCGCTGCGGCTCGCTCAGTTCAGTTTTCAACAGGGGGCCTCCAGCTTGCTGGAAGTGCTCGATGCGCAACGTGTGCAGCGGCAGATCTTATTGGATTATGCTCAGGCGCGACACTATCTCTCTGTCTCGCTGACGCGGCTGGAACAAGCCGTGGGAGGGACTTTGTGACACGGTTATTCACTATCGCACCACCATGGAATCGTCAGGCGTTGGCCGGTTTTTTACTAGGTTTCATGGTTACGGAAGTCGGTTGCGACGCGACTCCGAATGAAGTGGTGGCCAGTAAGTCGCCTGCGGCAATCTCCGCTCCCGGCATCATTACGCTGACCAAGGAAGAATCGTCACGAGTAGGGCTCGTGGTTCAGCCCGTGGCACGCAGCGACTTTCGAACGCACCGGGATTTTCCGGCGATCGTTCAACCCAACCAACGGAACATGGCTGAAATCACCACCTTGGTTCGAGGGCGAGTCGTCGAGGTCTACGCGGACCTCGGACAAGAAGTGAAAGCCAACGCTCCCCTGGCCATTCTCTACAGCAGCGAGCTGGGATTGGCCCAGTCAGCCTATCTCAAGGCGAAGGCCAAGCTGCATGTCGCCGAGCAGGCGTATAGCCGGGCTCAATTCCTCTTGCGCGAGCAGGTGATCGGTGAGGCGGAAGCGCAACGTCGACAGGCGGAGCTCCTCAGCAGCCAGGCGGAGGCCAATGAGTCACGTGATCGGCTCAAACTGCTGGGCATGAATGAGGAGGAGTTCAGTCGTCTGGACCGCAGCCGGCAGATTCGATCCGTGGTGCCGATCGTCGCGCCCTTCGCCGGTCGCATCATCGGGCGCAAGTTGACGCGCGGAGAAGTGGTCGAGACGACCGAAAATCTCTTCGTCATCGCGGATCTGTCGGAGGTGTGGGTTCAAGCGAACATTCCTGAAAAAGACATTCCTTTCGTCCATTCCATCCATGCATCGGGCGGGACTCAGGTGGAGGTGCGCATCAATGCGTATCCGAAAGAAGTGTTCAAAGGCACGATCACCTATATCGGCGATGTACTGGACCCCGTCACACGCACCATGCAACTTAGGATTGAGTTGCCCAATCACGACGGGCGGCTCAAACCGGAAATGTTCGCCACGATTCGACTCTTCTCCGAGGCACAGCCCGATCGGCTGGCGGTGCCGGAGGGCGCGCTGCAACGTGATCAAGGACGCACCTTCGTCTTCGTGCAACGCAATGTGAACGAGTACGAGTTGCGGGAAGTCCATGTTGGAGAATCCAACGGGACCGTTATTGCCATACTTGGCGGGCTCGATGAAGGAGAACACGTGGTCACTCACGGCGCCTTTGTCTTGAAGTCCGAGTTGTTGAAGAAGCCTGTCTGATGGTCTCTCGCCTCCTCGACATTTCCCTACGGCAACGGCTGCTGATCATCCTCTCGGCGTTCATGATCGGAGCTGGAGGCGTCTACGCTTTTCGGACCATTCCCATCGACGCGTTTCCAGATGTCACCAGTGTGTTGGTGCAGGTCGTAACGAAGGCTCCAGGCCTCTCCCCCGCGGAAGTCGAGCGGTTGGTGACCTATCCGATCGAGCTCCAGCTCACGGGTGTGCCGTCCCTCACGGAAATGCGATCCCTCACGAAGGTCGGCCTCTCGCTGATCACGATCGTGTTTGATGATTCGATGGATATTAACCTGGCCCGCCAACTCGTGCTTGAGCGATTGCTCGAAGTGGAGGAACAACTTCCTCCGGGAGCCGAGCCGATGTTGGTGCCGAACAGCACGGGACTGGGCGAGGTGTTTCAATATTACCTGGAGAGTCCCAAGGTATCGGCCGCCGATGTCGATGCGGAACATCAGAGCCTGATCAAACAACGCACGATCCAAGACTGGGTGATCCGGCCCCTCTTGAAAAGCACGCCGGAGGTGATCGACGTCAATTCGATGGGGGGCTACGTCAAGCAGTACCAAGTGTTGGTCGAGCCGGGCATGCTGCGGAAATACAATCTGACGCTTCACGAAGTCTTTGACGCCGTGGCGAGGAATAATGCCAACGCCGGCGGCAATATCCTGGAAAAACACGATGAAAAGTACATCGTGCGGGGAATCGGGCTGATCCGCTCGCTCCAGGATATTGAGCGCATTGTGGTCAAGGAAACCGGCGGGACACCGGTATTTGTCTCGGACGTCGCCCAAGTGCTCATCGGGCATGCCGTGCGGCACGGCGCCACGGTGTTGAACGGCGATCGTGAAGTGGTGAGCGGGATCGTGCTCATGTTGCGGGGCGGCAATGCGCGGGATGTCGTTCAGGGGATCAAGGCTCGTATCGACGATATTCACACGAAAAGTCTCCTGCCGGACGGAATGCGGATCGTGCCGTTTTACGACCGCATCGAATTGATCACCGCCGCCTTGAACACGGTGTATAAATCGCTCACGGAAGGAGTGATCCTGGTCGTCGTCGTGCTGTTCCTCTTTTTGGGAAATATTCGCAGCGCCCTGATCGTCGTCGGCACCTTGGCGCTGGCGCCTCTCGCCACGTTCATCGTCATGGGGCAGATCGGGTTGACGGCAAACCTCATGTCGCTCGGAGGACTCGCCATCGCGATCGGCATGATTGTCGACGGTTCCGTGGTCGTCGTCGAGAACGTCTATCGTCATCTTTCGCACCATTCCGCCGCCGCCATTCCGAGGTTGCAACTGGTGACTCAGGCCGTCAAGGAAGTGGGGCAGCCGGTCGTCTTCGGGATTCTCATCATTATCATCGTGTTCCTCCCGCTCCTGTCGTTGCACGGGATGGAAGGCAAGATGTTCAAGCCTCTTGCGTATACCATCATGATCGCGCTGCTCGTCTCGCTGGTGTTGTCGCTTACGCTGTCGCCGGTGCTCTGTTCCCTCATGCTGAAGCAGGGCAGTGAGGTGGATCCTTGGATCGTTCGGCGGGCTAAGAGTATCTATGCGCCCGCCCTTCGGTGGGCCCTGGGACACCGAACGACGGTGATCGCTATGGCCATCATCGCCCTCATCGGCGCGTTGGCACTGGTTCCCTCGCTGGGAACGGAATTTATCCCGATCCTGAATGAGGGATCGTTGGCTCCTCAGACCATCCGCCTGCCGAGCGTGTCTCTTCCGGCTTCCATCGAGATCGAAAAACGCATGCAGCAGGCGATCATGGAATTTCCGGAAGTAGAAATGGTCGTCTCCAAGATCGGTCGGACGGAGTTGGGGAACGATCCTCAGGAGCCGAACGAAAGCGACCCGGTGGTCAGATTGCGTCCGTTGGACCAGTGGACGACGGCACGAAACAGACCTGAGTTGGTGCAAAAATTTCGCGAGCGGTTGACGCAGATCTCCGGCGCCACGTTTTTGATCAGCCAGCCGATCCAACAGCGGGTCGATGAATTGATCTCCGGCGTCCGCACGGAGGCCACGGTCAAGTTATTCGGCGATGACCTGGAGATACTCCGGAATAAAGCGCAGGAAATCGCCGAGGTGCTCGAAACCGTCCGAGGCGTCAAGGACATCAAAGTGGAACAATTGTTCGGACAACCGTACCTCACCATCGATATCGATCGGGGCAAGATCGCGCGGCATGGGATCAACGTGGCCGATGTGCGGGAAATCATCAGGACCGCCATCGGGGGACATGAGGCGACTCGCGTCTATGAAGGCCAGCAGCGGTTCGATCTCGTGGTGCGCTTCCCGGAACAATATCGCAACAGCATCGAAACCATCAGCAACATTCTGCTCAGTGATCAGGCCGGCGCCATGATCCCTCTGGCCGATTTGGGAACCGTGCAGTTGGAAGAAGGCCCGGGGCGGATCAGCAGGGAGCTGCTGCAGCGGTACGTGTCGATCGGTTTCAATACGCTGGGGCGAGATATTGGCGGTTTGGTCGCGGAAGCGCAGCAGAAAATCAACGAGCGAGTCATGCTGCCGCCCGGGTACCGGGTGACCTGGGGCGGATCATTCGAAAACATGGAACGGGCGATGGCCAAGCTCCGCATCATCGTCCCGATCACCATCGGGTTGATCTTCTTTTTATTGTATTCCACCTTTAATTCGCTTCAACAGGCCACGCTGATCATCCTGAATCTGCCGTTCGCGCTGATCGGCGGGGTGGTCGCGCTGTGGTTGACGGGAGAATATCTCAGCGTGCCGGCCTCCGTCGGGTTCATTAATTTGTTCGGCGTGGCGGTGTTGAACGGAATCGTGCTCGTCTCTTACATGAACAAGTTACGGGAAGATGGTCATAGTTTAGACGAAGCGGTGACCATGGGGGCTCTCCTTCGGCTTCGGCCGGTGTTGATGACGGCGTTGGTCGCGTTATTGGGATTGGTTCCACTCGCGTTCGCCAATGGGATCGGATCGGAGGTGCAGCGCCCGTTGGCGATCGTCGTCATCGGTGGCCTCGTCAGCTCCACGTTCCTCACCTTGATCATGCTCCCGGTTCTCTATCGATGGCTGGAAGGCCGTTCAAAAGATCCGATGCAAGCCGGCGGATCATCAGGAGGGGAACCTTTTGAGGTACAAGAGGGAGACGTTGAGATATCTCATGGTAACGGGGAACCGAGATTGCCTCGCCACTCAGGTAGGATGCCGTCGACCTGAAGAGGGAAGGCAGGCCCGACAAAGGACAGTGTGAAGATGCACAAACTCGTCGGCATCGTATTCATGGGTCTGGTCTCCCTTAGTGAGGGCGCATTGTCATCCACCGCCGCGGCAAAAGGGGCGGATTCGAAGAGCCCCCATGTCGCCAAAGGAGAAACGGTGTTCATCCGCCACTGTGCCGGCTGTCATGGCGACAAGGGGAAAGGAGACGGCTATTTGCTTCTGGGACCGGACCCAGCTAACTTCACCAGACCGGCTACGAAGAAGAAGTCCGACGCAGCGCTGCTTCAGACCATCCATGAAGGAAAGCCGAACATGCCGTCATGGAAGGGCCGTTTGTCCGAAGAGGAGAGCCGAGCGGTATTGGCCTATATCCGGACGTTGAAAAAGTAGAGAGCATCGCCTCGATCACCCGCACTTCTCCCTGATAGTCTGCATCAGCGACTCCCACACCGCATCTTCTGTCGTAATTCCGTTGTGTCATCCTGCCCTGGTATCTCAACTGAGGCATAGTGACAGTAAGACAAAATCGCTCTGGACCTGTCTTGGAGAACGGATTCTGTTCGAGTATGTGGTGCTGGAAGGTGTTGGGATTATCAAGGCGATAAGCCACACCGATGAGAAGAGAATGAAGTGGTGCCGAGGGACAGAATCGAACTGTCGACACCAGCCTTTTCAGGACAAGAAGAAAGTGAGAAAGGTCAAATAGATAAGAGCAAAACGCAGTGCAAATAGTGACATTTCGTGTCATGAAAAATCAATGAGTTACAGGAGTAGGTGCCACTGGTGGCACCTGCATTTGCGTGTTCCGTATACTCATCATCCTGCCCGACGGCCCATGCATGGGATGGCTTGAACTGATCCATCCTGTGTAACATACATGCGGCAACGAGAACCCTCACGCTCCTTATCACGGGCTGCAGTCGCCTGGTTCAACTCTTCTATGTTGGATCGCCGCACGCGAGCCTCCCACCGATACCGTGCCATAAGCGCACCAAAGATTATTGCTGTGCCAATGAGCATGCCTTCCATGGTCGACCTCATCAGAGGGATGTGGCTAAGTAAGAATTGTAGGCTAGCAGCCCTAGGTATGTTTTTACCATCCTCTACAACGTACGATATTTAATGTTTACCAACTAATACTGTTGATTCAATTTAATGAAGGAGGATCTATGACTAAGGTATGCAAATTTATAAGCAAATTGACGTGCAACATCATGGTCACAGGTATCTGCGGATTTTGTCCATCTGTCTGGCAGCAGCCGCTCCCCTTGAGAGCTGGGACGACAAAATCCCAAATGCCAATCAGCGCTTTAAGGTGCTGACAGGGTTCGGTGGTGCGGCGGTCTTGGACAAGGAAACTCAGCTGGTATGGGAAAAGTCCCCCGCGACGTCGGTGCATAACTGGTTAACTGCGCGGATCCAATGCACTGGCCGCACCACCGGCGGGCGGAAGGGCTGGCGGCTCCCCTCGGTGCACGAACAGGCGAGCCTCATCGATCCCTCGCTACGACCCAGGCCCGACCCTACCGCCGCATCCTCGTGGCGGCGACCGCGATACCGGAGCATCGGGCGATCGAGGACCAGGAACCGGCATACCTGCCGCTAACTGAGCCCAAAGCGCTCGGCGCTCCATTGCCCCGCCGCTCGCTTCGCCTGGGGCCCTACCAGTTTTTTTGCGTTGATCGCTTGCAGCGCTGGGATGTCCAACGCGTACTCCGCCACCATCTGTTTCAACCGCCGGTTTTCATCTTCCAGCTGGCGCAGCTTCTTCACCGTGCTCACGTCAAGCCCAGCGTATTGTGTCCGCCAATTCTAACACGTGGCCTTCGAGATGCCGTGTAAGCGGCAGAGCTCCTGGACTCCGATGCCTGCTTGGGCCTCCTTGAGCACGGCCATGATCTACGCTTCGGTGTGCCGCTTCCATGTGATGGCCTCCTCCTGGGGGGCCCATCTCAACACAGGTGAAATTCTAAGCCACGTCGCCTTTCTTAGATGATGCGCTCGCTATTCACGAACAGATCAGCATCTTAGAAATATTCTTAATCATCTCCTCGCTCATCTCCTCGCATGTTCTTCCAAGTCCCTTCAAAATCACGTCGTAAAAATCACATGCCCCTTTACTTCGAACCGCCACAGCGCCCACTTCTGTCTCCTCCCAGGCCGTTCCCTTTATTGCCTCCTCAATGGCAAGAGTCCAGAAGTAGACACCTAGCGTGTAGTTATTCTTGACACAGTCTGAGTATTGCTCATCCGGGAGAAGCGTGCAAAACTTTCCCTCCTGTCCTGCCTTAACCATTACTTTTTGTCGCCATCCGTACAAGCATTTCATAAACGGTTTATCAAAAAGACGCTTGTTCTCACGGATGAACTCGTCAGTTGTTTCGGGAGACATGTACGACGTGTAGTAAAGGTCGGAGAGCAGAGTAGATTTCGCCAGTGCGGAGTCACACCAAAAAGAAATAAGCAACCAGAGAAAGAAAACAGTGATATGGTGAGCCCTGATTATTATCATTTTCTACCTCCAACCTTGATCCAATTCGTTACTAGAGATTGCTATCGTGGCATTTCTCTTTGCGACTCATGCTCCGCACCACATCTAGTTTTGCTAAGAACTGCATATAGAGCCCTGCACGACACTGATTGCCTTTATCGCTTGAACCTGGCACGGCTTTTTTAAAAATGTCGCACTCTTCCGGCACGCGCGCTAACTCCTGTTCGCACGCGATTTAGGAAGTCGCTCGGCCCCGCTCTCCAACAATTGGATGGCTTCGCGGTGGAACTTGAGATTGATCACATCGAAATTGGCCTGATGCTCGATCTAGCCAATGATGACTATGTCCGTCTCAATCACGAAAAGTATCTCAATACGCTCACCAACTTCCGCAACTCGTTCGACAGGACGGAGGCCTAACCATTTCGAAATCGGTATATAGCCGCATATGCAAGCTTTTATTCTCCTACACATCCACCACTCGGATCACAAATAACGCCTCCAGCAGAATAACGACCGCCCCCATGGTCCGTGACTTCTCCGCCAGATGAGCGTGGTTTTTTTTGGCGTGGAGGGATAGGGGGAACTGGTTGGTTCATCTGCGCCAGTTGGGACAGAAAGAAAAGACACGACGGCGAGAGTTCTTGCATAAGTTGCTGGTTAAGTTTCTCTCGTCCATCAAAATCAAATAGATTCAATTTAGCAGCCCTATTACCTATACTTTGTGCGCGCTTTTGCTCATCAGGAGTGCAGGGACTTTGGGGAAGCACGGGAGTGGAGCCGAACAGAATAACTACGACACAGACTCCTGCCTGAAGGACGCGATGGATAGGCATGTTCATTTTCATACCCTCCTTTTATTTGGTGGCGCAAAATAATATTGGCAATCATTTGCAAGCTGTCCGTAATGCTCCCATGCCTGTTCGTAAGCTTCGCAACCGTTGAAAATCACGAATTTGTCTGTCATCGAGGGTCTTCCCGATTGCCTCAATGTCGTCGGCAATCCTTCTGATCCTCTCGAGCCATGCATTTTGTCCGCCACTAAAGTCGTTTGCGTTCTTTCTTATGGCTCGCGCCATCGTAACCAGGCGGTCAGCGCTCAAAGGGTGAGTCACGCCGTGACGGGCAAAGCTTTCAAACGAGGCCGTGGACTCAAAGTCGCCAGGGGCAAGCTCGAACCGACTCACGGCTGAGAAAAAGACCACCATGCCCATGGGGGGAACGGGCTCTCTACTTGAAACAGAGAGACGCCGCATAACTTCAAGCGCATAGGCGTCCGCCTCAATTTCCTGAGCCTGCGAAACAGCAAAAGGGACATCTCCGGAGTGCATATAGAGGATGTGGGCGAGCTCGTGGGCCATTATGAAATAAATAGCCGACTTCAGAATTTTCCCTGACACATCATTTACGTACTGATCAGCGAGGGCCTCTTTTGGTACTGGAAGAGCGACCAACGGAGGAGGTATGGGCCCTCCAAATTTCTGATATCGAATCATACCAACATAATCAAAAGCAGCGGAGCTATCGCATCCATGGTGGTCTAGCCACGCGAAAGCAATAGCCAAATCATCCAAAAATTTCACTGACAAGGTGGGCACATACACTCGGCGCAAGCTTGCGTCAGCGGAGAAACTGAGGGGGCTTCGATCTGTTCCAACGGGTGGAAACCGTAGGCGAATCTGCCCTGCCTTCTCGCGGTCAGAGGGCGGTAATCTGGAAACCAAGTCCTCATTCCATGTTCCGGTTAGGTTCTTATTATATGTCTCAGCAGCCGCTTGAAGAGTTGTGGAATCATACAGACTTGTGTAGTCTGCCCCTACACTGACGCACGGAAGTGTCACTGCGCAGATGGCCAGCAGTCTCGTGATTACGCCAATCATCACTTTCCTCCTGTACTAGCGTCGAGTCATCATTAAGGCCAGCCTGACATTGCAGCTCTCGAGGTTATCTCAGCTCATTCTCTTTAGAAGACTACTTCAAGAGTTTTCTACTTCGTATATGACTTCATGTACCATTTTTCCAATAAGCCATCGGCCGATTCCGCTTCAGCGCCACTTGGGATTGCAAGAGTGTGAAAGGCGGCCCCTGCTCTGAGCGCCTTTCGTACCGCAAATACAGTTGGTTCGTTTATCGTCAAGTTGCCATCACTCGATATGGAAAACTTTGCAGTCGGTGCAAATTTGATAAGTTGTGATAGTTCCGGGAGTTTTAGTTCGATTTGGGCACCTGTCTCCGTAAACAATTTGTACGAGGCGTTGTTAACAACAAATGCTTCGGTGACCAAGAACATATTTGGAAAATCCAGCGCGTCTAAACACGGATCTATCTTCGTAAGATAGTTTGCATCCTTTAGATTTTGATACCATGACCGAAATTTTATGACTCGCATCGCAATAGCCGACTGATCATTTAACGAAAGAGTAACTGTTTTTATACGATTGAACGCCGGTCCAGCAGAGATTCCGTAGTAGTTGAGAAGAGCGATTGCATCGAAGGACGTCGCCTTATTGAATTCTGCTTTCGGAATATCGCCAATCTCAAGAAATGTGCTGAAATCGCTCTGCGTTATGCAGGAGTCGAGGTGATCGATCCATCTAGGCTGACCGTCGGTAGGATTTACAGTGATGATTGAACCCGTCCGGTATTTCGAATCGGGAATTACCAACGGTACCCAGCCGCCAGCCTGTTTCAAGACCGTGCGAAGTTCCTCAGGGCTGTAGACAGGTCCAAGACCCGTCCTGCAACCAGGGGTCAGAAGAATTAGGAGGGAAAATATTAATATTGAACAGATACTACAACGTTGCATGAGGGTTCCTGGTAATCGAACTATTCAATACTACTGGTACATTTTCGGTCTGAGCATCGTGACTCACTAGTGCTGCCATCAACGGTGGATTTTGTGAATATGTGCCTCGCCGGTACTTTCCTTCAGGAGGCACAAGAAGGTGGCGCCTATCGTGAATGGCTTAGCATGAGTCCAACCGCTTGACCAATCGCTGGTGTCGATTCGAGGACCCACCGTCCCATCGGCATTCATGCGAGTGACGTGAACAGTGCCATCACTACTCTTTAGCGTGAAGAGATAGGTCGAGCCTGCCTCCCGATAGAACTCGGCGATCGTCCACCCTGATGACCCAATAATATCGCTTGATCTCTACTCCGACAGATCCGTTCGGAAGTTTTTCAAAGTCATAGGCAGCCCAGATACCGAAGATCGTTTCCATGGGGATCCATTTATCGTCGGAATCATCGCGGTTCCAACCTGGATAGATACGAATGTAACGGTGAACGACTCGCATAGTAATGATATTTGCGCTATCCACCTGAATAGTGACTACGTGTCCGGTGCATTCCCGCGTTTGATACCCAATTGCGTAGTGTCGATCAGAGAAATAGCCGACGATAAATGGCCATTTTTTTCTTATTGCATCCCGGCCAACTTTGAAAACCCAGTACTCATCAGTAATCCACCAGTCATAGCGATACCAGTAATCGGAAGTATGGAAAAGTCGGTTTCGTAGGAATTCGAAGCCTCGCCCCATGTCTTCCGGCCATGTGAAACCTCCAAGGTAGTCATGGAGCTTCATCGTCAAATTTTCAATATACGGGCCGTTCTGCTTTCTATCAGCATCAAGCAGACTAGAAGTGAAGTTGAGATGGTGCCAGCCTAATAAATTCATCCAAGCAGTAGCTCCGCAACCGGACCAGTGGTTGTTGGAGTTGGGAGGGGTGTTCTTGGGAATCTGTAAGAAGTACGAATGGCCATTAGGGCAATTCGCAGATGCAGTATCAAAGATACAAGGACTGTTGGGTGATTTAGCAGCAATCCAATATGATTCTAATTTCTGAGCAGTCGGCCGCGGACGGATAAAGGTTTGTTTTAACTCTGGATAGGACCAGCGGTTCGACTTCCGATGGATTCCCCGTCGAGGGATCGATGGAAGCGGATCCCTCGGGGGCACGGACCTATAGTTGCTAGCCTCACCTCGGCTATGCAACCTGGCTTCAGGAGGAATCGCAGTAGGGCGTTCACCTATCCCCCCAAGTAGGTTGCCGTTCGCATCTTCAGCTGCCATGTAACCTGGTCCAAAGTACACCATCTTAAAATTCTGATCCCCCACTTTTGCAGCAAGCCGATGAAATGGAGGCTTTGCAGTTTCACTTAATTCTACGATGGGCAAGTCGTTCTCTGTTGCACTGATTAAGACATATCCTCTGTTCGTCCCCTGAGGGTCATTGATGATCACTTCGTAGTAGGCGGCATTTCCATCGACGTCGTAAACTGGCTTAAAGCCAGCTGCTTTGGCATGAGTCCAGTCCGATATGTCTTTGAACGACTCTAGTGCTTCTTTGACAAGTTGATCGCGCAGTTGATCAGAGATGAGCTGTGGCATGATGCCTCCATTGCTATGGGTCCGCCCCTCAGATCAGTCATCTAAGGAAGGTCTGATTTATTCTCCGCGCGGAATG
>LVWS01000027.1 GCA_002083365.1 Nitrospira sp. SG-bin1
ATCGCAGGACAGATTATCTTGGACAGCAGTGGCTGCTTGCCCTTCTCTCGGCGCTTCTTGTTGAGCGCAGCTGGTGCGCCGATGTCGGCCATGCTGACGTTGGCGCAGTTGATGACGCTGCACGCCTGAATTAACATCATGATCTCATCGTGTGAGTCGAGCATGATCTGTGCGAACACCTCCTCCCGGTTGCCATCATGCTTCTCCAAGATCTCTGCGTAGCCCTCGGGCAGCAGGACGAACGGTTCTGCTTGAAATTGCATGCTCGTGGGTGTCGCCCGTCCAGCCGTGATCAATGCCTCAGCCGCGAGGCGAGATGACGGCGTGGCTTCCTCCAGCGTTCGGGTAATCACCGTGTTGTGGTAGGGCACGAACGCTCCACCAAATGCGACCGTCCAGTGCTGAACCTCAGGTGACCAATAGATTGGGACCACGAACACACCCCCCTCTGGGAAGGTCGTGAGGATGCGGTTGTGTCCCGGGAGCAGTTCATGATCAGGACCCGCTTCCCAGCACAACGCGATGCGCTTGGTCGCACGCCACTGGGTGAACTCGCCGGGCTGCTGGACTGGATGTTCCGTTTCCCAAGGGGCCTCAAAGGCCACACAGGGGAAGGGGAGGCGGATCTGGTCCAGATGTGTCTGCCGGAATTCCTGTGGGTCGATGAGCTGACAGCCATTCGGTAAGATGAACTTGACGCTCTGGTGCAGCTTGTCGATTAACGATCGACAGACCTGTGCCGACTCTGGAGCCACATGTTGCCAGTTGCGCTCCAGGTCGTGCAGCGCGTCGATCGCGTGGGCGCAATAGTTGAGTGTCTGGACCTGTTCAGGGGGCATGGTCCGTCCATTGCTGCTATTAGTAAGATTAGGTGTCAATCATCTTGCCCGGGGCGGATGCAACGTAGATTCCAGCGACACGCTCAAGTCTTGCAATTCCCGATATTAATGAGGCATGGCGTTCTGTGCAGCGCGAAGCATCATATACAAATACTACAAACTGATCATACAAACCGTGATTGGCAAAATAACCCACAGAGTCTGCCTCTATCTCCTGTTGAACTTTCCCAAAATCTCCTTGTTGTCGCACGTACTTAACTTCAATTCCTAACCGGAGAGACCTTATACCGAAGTCCAAACGACTTGAACGAACACCACTTTTGGCTACAGGGTCCTCGTAGACTAGGTCCGGGAAAAGCGGTCTAAGCATAAGGAACAAGATGGCTTGAATATGCTCTTCTCTATCGACTTTCCACCTCACCGCTCGAGATTTTCCAGGGGAGTCCCAAATCCAGCGCTCCATTGCAGATTCAAAGCCTTCCAGGATAGACCGTACTGTACCCAATGGGTCAGCTTCACGTGGAAACATCTGGTTGATTAACAGCTCTACCCCCGCATGTATCAATAGAGCTTCAAAACCACTTTGCTCATCGGTTCCTTGGAGACAAGTATGCCTCAGGAGATCTTTCCTGATTGCCGCCATATTGATTGCTGGCAAACATCTTGAAGATTCTACCGGGAAAAGTGCATGTGTCAAAAGCGCCATGGCCCTATCTGCTTGATCGGAAAGATTCTGATCTGCTCTACATGGTGTAGTCTTGGCACCAAGGTTCCATGCAGCTATTTGAACACATAGCCACTTTCGCAATTCAGCGACATCATTGGCTCTCGAATCAGCACAAATTTGTTTGAGACGGGACTTCGTAGATTCTGGAACTTCGGCACGTAAAGTAAGGGGGACAAGCCCAAGTAACACCAGAGGGTTGTGGCCTATTCCGCGCCTATCGGATGTGAAAGGCTCACGACTAAGGATCACTTGGAGGCTATCAGACCAGGAAAACTGCTCAACGTCTCCACGGATATGATCAGAATCCATATAGAGCCCTAGAGCAGCTAGGTATGGGGCTTCTAGAGTTCTCGAGCCATCTATGTCAGTGGCCTTAACATAGTTGATTAAGCTTTGGGTGTGATTCAAACCGAGTTTGTGAGACAGCCACGTAAGCAATCCATCTTTCACGCTAGGAGGATCGCTCATCAGCCAGGTCGTATTTGCTTTGCGAATTGCCGCCAGCGCGTCCCCTAATGGAGATGAAATGCTCTCGGTCATAGGAACCATCTGCTGCGGCGTAACTTCGTGTTCAGCAAGTCTGGAGACCAGTTAGGCACTGTGCCCAGTTTGCTCATCAGTCTGGCAATGAGGGCAGAATACAATATCGTGGCAGGCTCACGTGATGGGCGCATTGATCTCCAGGATAACCCTGTAAAGTAGAAAACTTGCCTTGTAAGCGCAGTCATATCAGTGAACGTCGATTTGCGATGCATCTCTATCAGAAGGGGCTTAGGGAGTGGCTCTTTGTGTCTTCGCACTAACTCCGGCCCATTCACGCAGAGTAATCTCCTATACCGACTTAATTCGACAGATAAACCTCGAGGAGGAACATGTTGCCCTATTACCCCTTTACTCTTGTTCCCAGAAAATTCTTCTGCCCATGACTCCCTTCCATTTTGGTCAAGATCCATCAAAAGGAATGGATGATCTTCCTTGATATCGAGAAATGCGTATTCGAACAGAATATCTGTGCCCATTCTGTCAAGGGCACTCTTGGTTATCGTTGCGATATCCGTGTTTCGTAATGGCTTATAGCTATGGAACACCAGTCTAACTGTTTCACCAGTTCGCCAGCTATGCTCCTGCTTAAGCGCATCCAAAATTTCTTCCACTACAGACTTCAGGGCCTCTGGATATTCTTCAAATCGACACTGCCTGGTGGACGCCGAGAGAAGATAATTCCCGTCACTCTTGAATACAGTGGTAATTCCAACATATCTCCTCCTCGCTTCAGTTCTGCCTCCAATCTCGGCAGTGCCCATCCCGAAGATGATCTCATGAGCCACCGTTTGGGCCGGCATAACCGTCCAAGGCGTGCCCCCAAGTTTAGAGTAGAGAGCCACCGAGATATCCTCATAGATATACTGCAGGTCATACTTCGACCTACCTATTTTGCTAAGTCTTACTTCTTGAACAGGTATGCCTTGTCCGAGAAGATAGGCTTTGCTAATGAGGTATGGATTCTGAGGTTCCGTAAAAGCGTGCTCATCCTTAAGAACAACTATGGCTGCATCATAGGTGTGGCTAAATTGGGATAGGTGACTTTCGATCGCTGCTCGATATCTTCCGCCCACAGCAGTTGCGTTTGCCCCTGCCAGATTTGCCGATATGACACTAAACACCGGATTCACCAGCCTATAGAGTCTTCCAAACCCTCCGCTATATCTCTTTTGTCCCTGTGGCCCAAGACCCTCCTTAAACTCCTTTACGAAAGCTTCTACCTTTCCTTGTACGTCGGCTGGGCCCACTACGAGAATCCTCGGAGTCTTTTTGTCGAAACTTTCCTGATCGAAAGGACCGTTCTCTTCAAGTCCCGCAGAAGGGAAACGATGTTTTCTACTTCGATCAGAGTCGAAACAGAATTGAATAGGACCAAAGTTGATCACTGATTCGTGTCCCAGTCTATTTTCCATTTGCACAAGTTCAGAGAACCGGACGGTGATGTCACGGGAAATCTTTAATTCAGATCCCAACATCTGGCCCTTCAAATCTTTCAGTTCTTCGAGATATGATGGGGCGGCTACTACAGTGGCTTGGCCGTTCCACTCTGCTTGATCATAGGCTTTCTTCTTATCTCCAAGGATCTTGCTAAATATCGCGGTGAAGGTATCCAACGACGGCTCCAGCAAACATTCAGATGCTGGAATACTTTGATACTTGGATCCAACCTCAAAAATCGCCTTCTCTCCTTCGACGGCTACAATTTCCCCAATAAAGCGAGGGCCAGGCTCCTTAACTCTATCGATTGCACAAAGACCGCGGACATCTATTCCTTGCTCGACGACTTCCAGAAGAGTACGGTCAATTTCATGGTACTTACCAAAATTGACCGAAACAACGACGCGTGCACTACCCGGCCTGACTGCAATTACTCTCGTGTCTAGTTCAGATTTCTTATACTTATGGAAGCCAACGAGCTGGGTAGGAACTGGAAAATGAATGTGCTTGAAGGCATAGGATACAAGATCGCGCGTCCTATCAATGATCAAAAGCCCCTCACGGGTATATTGCATGCCGGAGTCAGGTAATACTTGTGGGAGCCGCTCTTTAAGTAAAGCAGAGAGTACGGTGAGATTGTCATTCGTAAGGAGTTCGATATCCTCACCATCTAGAGCTTCATGCCCATCTAGTGGGATACCTATAACTTCATGAGCGATACACTCTGATGTCCTTCTGTATAAAAACCATGAACCTTTCACTCTTTCTCTAAGCGTCTTGAATTCATCTATATCGTTGTACTTGAGCCTCTTCGCCCGAAAAGACGTTGGAGAGAACTCTGCTCCGAAGCTAGACAATATCAGCTTCATGTTTCCCCGTAGTCATTCTTTGGGCGGTATTAATATCAGAACGGACTTTTCTCTTCCACTGCATTGATCATACAACGCATGACTTTTCTTCCTCCCGTACCGAGCCATTCCTTTGACTGAGGGGCCATTCCCTTCTCTTCAAACTCATGGGAGCCCATGAGTCGCGAGCAGAGATTTTACCTGCGATTGGTTTGTCTTCGCCTTTACTCTGTTGAGAACGGTATGGCTTGGTGAGCCGTCAAATGGGGAAAATGGGGTCGTTCGCCGGTCCTCCCAAACTGACAAGGGGACAGTACGGTACGCCGAATCCACTTCCTTGGACGTAAGAACGACCCGCTTGCTATTCCTCATCCGCGATGATCTCGTCGAGTGTTGATTTCGACAGCCCGCGTGCCTTCGCCTGGTGGCTCTGGCGATCGGCAAAGCGCAAGAATTCCTCTCGGTTCTGCGCACAAACCCGGGCATACTCTTGAGCCGACAAGACCACCGCCACAGCACGGTTCTGACGACGGATCGTGACCGGTTCCTGTTGTGCGGAATCCAGGACCTTGCCCAAGCTCTGTTTGGCCTCACGCGCTGAGACATAGCGCGTGGTGGGACCTCCTTGATTCAAGGGCATGGCATCATCGCGCGACCGTAACTTGTTGATACGGTTCGCCACGGCGGTGACGGCTCACTTGAATCGTGACTTTCTGCTCCAGCTTGTTGAGAAAGCCGATCAGGCGTTCTTGACTGAAGCGGCTGAATTTAGCTCGCATGACGGCCGAGACGTCTGGTTGCTTCAGCCCCAGCAGTTTCCCGGCTTCTTTTTTGGCTTAAGTCTTTGTCCCTGATCGTCTTCATCACCTGAATACCAAGAGCGGTGCGAGTAGAGAGTGCATCCGCGTCATCAAGCCCAAGATCAGTAAAGAGATTGCCTGACCAGGTCTCACGGTCTGTGGTCTGGGTATCTTCGCTGTTGTGCATACTCTTGTGCTTCCTTACGTGTGGGGTTTCGGTGACGATGTGGGCTCCAACCCATCGGTCAGGGTCCGCTCCCAGATGGCGAACTCCTTCTGATAGGCCGGGTCATGCGTTTCATCACGATTGGCTTCCAACGCGGCTTGTTCCAAGATTCGCCATTGTTCACGTTTCAACAGATCATAGAGATATCCACTGCGATTCGTGCCGCCCATGGGTTCACCCTCGATTCATGTCGAGCCCGTGTCGTCGAAAATCAACAGGGCGCTCATAGATTCAGTCTTCATACACCGTGCTCCGATGGGCCACCCGCACTACCAAGACCACCATTCTGTTATCTTCGATCCGGCAGATGGCTCGATAATCGCCGATCCGATAGCGCCACAGACCCGCGAACGAGGCTTTCAAAGGTTTACCAAACACGCGGGGATCGTCAGTGGGCGCAATTCGATCATCGAAATAATCCAGAATGGCCTGTTGAGCCTGCCGGTCGAGCCGCTTCAGATCTTTGAGCACGCGCCGGTCATACTCAATGGTCCAGGCCAAGTTCCTGCCTCATCTCGTCGGAGCTGAGTCGGGGCCCTGGAGTTTCTAATCGCTGTTCCGCGATATACCGATCCTCCAACTCGTCGAGATGCTCTTCTAATAGGAGTCGGATGTAATAGGTCTTGGTCCGGCCTGTCCCTTCGGCAAGCTGCTCTAAGCGGTCTTCCAGTTTTTTCCCCAATCGTAAGGAGACCATCACACCTCCGTAGCACATGTGATACGTGTAGGAAGTGTATGACACATGAGGATCTGTGTCAACTATGACATGGAGTGACTCTTACATATCATTGTTTCAATTGACATAACTAAAAAAAAAGATATGATAAAGGACGTTATCATACGCTATTGGTTAGCAGGGGACAAATATGAAACATGAAATACAGCTCGCAATTCCGGGAACCAGAACACTCCCTGCCCTCTTCACAGCGACGCCCGACGCAGCGAAGAAGTTCGTCGCATTCTTTACCGCCAACATCCGCAACCCGCACACCCGGAAAGCCTATACCTGGGCGGTCGCTGAATTTGCCGCCTGGTGCGAGCGGCATGGGCTGCTCTCCTTGCAGGCCATCGAGCCGGTGCATGTGGCCACCTATATCGAAACCTTGCAACGCCGGCTGGCCGCTCCGTCCGTGAAACAACATCTCGCCGCGATTCGCATGTTGTTTGATTGGCTCGTGGTCGGCCAGGTCCTTCCTACCAATCCGGCCAGCTCCGTCCGTGGACCGAGGTACTCGACGAAGAAAGGCAAGACGCCGGTGCTCACGGCCGACGAAGCTCGTCTCCTCCTCGATGCGATCGACAGCAAGACGGTGGAAGGATTACGGGATCGCGCGTTGATCGGCTTGATGGTCTACACCTTTGCTCGCATTGGTGCGGCAATTACGATGACCGTGGAGGATATCTATATCCAAGGCCGTCGCACCTGGGTGCGGTTGCATGAAAAAGGCGGCAAGCTCCATGCGATGCCCTGCCACCACCATCTTGAAGACTATCTGCACGCCTACCTCAAGGCGGCGCAGCTCACCGAGGGCAAGACCCCGCTCTTTCGGACGATGCGTGGCCGAACCGGGTTGCTTTCTGATCAGCCTATGACGCAGCCGGATGCCTACCGCATGATTCGCCGTCGCGCGGAAGCGGTGGGCATCCGCACAAAGATCGGCAATCACTCTTTTCGCGCCACGGGCATCACGGAGTATCTTCGCAACGGCGGGAAGCTGGAAATTGCCCAGCAGATGGCGAATCACGAGAGCGCCCGCACGACGGGGCTCTATGATCGGCGCACCGATCAGGTGTCGCTGGATGAGGTGGAGCGGATTGTGATTTAGAGGCAGACAACGACGGGAATCATGCGCGCGGAGCGTGAGCCATGATGACACCCCGCCAGGTGAACGTCCCTTCGACCACGACCCATGGAGGATGTGTGTTTGACGTATTCAATAATTCACGAGCGCCCGCCGGACCGCTTCCGGCTCACGGTCAATCACCAGAAGATAGGCGCGTGTCGCGCCGCTAGGGATGGCTCGTCCTTGCTCCCATTGCTGCACGGTCCGAAAGCNNCATACTGCTTGGCAAATTCGCTCTGACTCATCCCTACTTTCTTCCGAATGCGGGCCACATCGATCTCGTGAGGAACATGGACCACGTATCGATGCGTTTGTCCATTGACCCAGTCCAGAGCTTGCTTGGCACTCGCGATCATGCGCCGCCCTGCCGATGGTGTGTGCTTCTTCATCGCGCCCTCTTTCTTCGATAGGCTGCAGCCAGCGTTCCCAAGATAACCTTGAGCTCGTTCCGTTCGGCCTGTGAGAGGTCTATCCGCTCATTTTTCGCAAACACGTTGAGGAGAAACACCGGAATATCGGTTCCACTGAAAAACGTGATCACCCGATATCCTCCGCGTTTTCCTTTGCCTTTTCCGGCGAAGCGTACTTTTCTCGCACCACCTGTCCCTTGAATTTCATCTCCCGCGTCGGGATGACGGGCAAAATACTCGACGATGCTCATTCGCTCCTGCTCTGAAAGACCGACTCGCTTCGCATCCTTCAAATACTCTTCCGTTTCGATGACGGTCTGCATCGCCTATTCCCGACTATACGTTAATTGCGTATAGCTGTCAACAACCGTCCGTTCGCGAGCAACGTGTGCCGTGCGATGTTCATCGCAGCTTCCCCCCCATTACCCTCATTCACGTGTCGTTGAAAGAGGCCGAGCGGATGTGATTGAAAGAGCATACCTGGACGTTCCTGTGTTCGGGCTTCGCGAGGGTACGGCCCTCACGCGACGTGAAGGCGTCGGACTTTGATCTGGTCGCGTCGGACCTGCGCTAGCTCATAGTGCGCTTGTTGCACGAGCCACCCGTCCTCGGTCCCTCCAAATACCTTGGCCAGCCGCACAGCCATTTCCGGCGAAATGCCCCGTTTGCCATTCACCAGTTCGGATAGCGTGTTGCGCGTGACCCCCAGAGCCGTCGCCGCATCGGTAATGCTCAAACCAAACGGCTCAATACACTCCCCCAACACGACCAGGCCGGGATGCGGCGGATTTTTCATGCTCATAGCTCTGTCTCCCTTTAGTGATAATCGAGATACTCCACGTCGTGTGCGCCGTGGTCGAAGCGGAAAATCACCCGACAGTTGGCTCGCACGGTGACAGCGCAGATCCTTTGTATGCGCCTTTCAAAGGGTGCAGCCGGTGACTCGGCATGTTCATATGTTTGATGGTCGGCGCCGTCTAACGTGGCCAGAATGCTCTTGGTTCACTCCCCGCGGATCGTCGTCGTCAAACAGCCGTTGCAGCCCCTTATGGCGAAAACTGCGAATCACGCCGAACTGTAACGGGCCACGTGTTGCATGTCACTATAGAAACGAAACGCGCGTGGATGTTTCCCTGTTTTTCCACGACCATCGCGTGCTGCACACCTGAGACCGGCTGGTGGTCTCGTGGTTGGTGCCGTGCGGGGGCGTCCAGCTCAGGCTGGTGTGTCTACCATGTCAACACAGGATAGATGAGGCTTTGGATGTGCGCTCGATGCACGGGACCAAAGTATCGAGCATCGTAAGAACGGCTGTTGGTGTCCGACATCAACAAGAGTTCCGAGGCTGCCAGTACATGATCGGTGACACGAAACTGTGGGAGTGGTCGTCCCATCGAATCTGCTTCAAACGGTTGACTCGCTGGGATAATCGTCCCGTTAATTATCACCCCTTCATCCGTCACGCTCACCACATCGTTGTGCGCGGCGAGGACTTTTTTCATCATGTAGCCGTATCCGCCAGCGCAGAATCCCGCCCCGATGTAGCCTCGCTCCTTCGCCAAGTCAAACTCTGGTCGCTTCGGTGGACACCACAACACATAGTCACCTTTTGCAATCGGATGGTTCGACATCTTGTAGAGCCCAAGCGGAATGCTGCGCGTGGTGTTGAAACGAAGACCTGATTGATGAGCCAGGACGAGGCCCAGTGCGAGACAGAGACCCGCAATCACAATCGGGTGACGGAAGCGGCTCTCCCAGGTCGTCATAGCTCGATCTTCACGGTCTGTGGCACGTGCGGATCACAGAGCCTGTCGCTGATTGCTGGCGGTGGAATCGCCGCCCGAGCCGCGAAAATAGGATCGTGAAAAAAGAGTGGTTGGCGGCCGTAGATCGCCGGAAATCCTGCGACGTAGATCACCATGTCCCCTGCTTCCATGATCTGTCCCTGCGCGTCTTTCTTCGGCCCCGGCATCCGGAGACATTCATCGGGAGTCAGTAATGGCCGTTGCACCTCGTGGTGCGTGCGCGATTCCTGCGCCTGAATGGCGCTCATGCGCCGTCGGCTGACGGTCAGTTTTTCTTGGATGACAGTGGTCTGTCCGGTGAGACGGGACAGATGTTCGGCCGTTTCAAGGCGATTCGGCGGAAACGCATTCTGGATATGGCAGTTGGAGCTAATGGCTTCATCGGTCCCGTACCCGGTCTCACGGCTTCTGAGTTGGTTGATATCCTGACAGATGAGATAGAACTTCAGCCCGTAGCCCGCCATGAACGCGAGGGATTCTTGAAAGATCTCGAGTTTCCCCAGACTCGGAAACTCATCGAGCATGCCCAGCAAGCGATGTTGATAGGCTGCGTGAGTCGTGAGCTGTGGTTGAGTGGACCGGACACCCATTCCCTCACACAATTGACTCCACCAGGATGTGGGCGCGGTCTCACGATGAAAGGCAATCGTGTCGGTGAGTAAGCGTAGCGCCATGGCCACGAACACCCGAATCAGCGGACGCAACCGGGCTTTGTCATTCGGCTTCGTGACGAGGTACAGACTCACCGGACTGGGATGGTGCATGAGATCTCGAATCTTGAATTCTGAGGCGCTGACGTTGTGGGCGACGAGGGGATCGCGATACAGCGCGAGGTAGGATTTCGCAGACGAGAGGACCGAGCCTGCTTCCTCCTCGGGCCGATCCATCATGTCTCGAGCGGCGGCTCCCACCACCGGATGCACCTGCCCGTTCACGTGACCATAGGTCGTCATCTCTTTCCACAGCTCGGCGATGGGCCGTTGGGGATCGGCTAACATCCTATCGACAGCGGGTAAGGAGGTGATCGTGCCGTCCTGTCGGGCCTTGTACAGCGCGTGCAGCATGACGCCAACCAGCAACGCTTGGCTTGTCTTCTGCCAATGAGATTCCAGGCCACGTCCGTCTGGATCCACCAGGATCGTGGCCAGATTCTGGGCGTCGGCCACTTCGTGTTCGGTCCCGAGCCGCACTTCATCCAGCGGATTCCACCGCACACTGCCCTGTGCCGCAGCCGGTTCAAAGCGTAACACGTTATTCTTCGCGTGGTGCTGTCTCCATCCTGCCGTGAGTTCCCACAACTCCCCTTTCAGATCGGCAATGAGGGCGCTATGCGGCCAGGACAACAGCGTCGGAATAACCAAGCCGACCCCTTTGCCGGATCGAGTCGGCGCATAGGTCAACACATGCTCCGGCCCACTGTGGCGCAAGTAGTGCAGCGTGCCTTTCGCATCCAACCAACCGCCCACGTACACACCATCGGTTGAACAGTGCGGCGTGCCCTTCACCCAATCCATGACCGTGCGAGCGCGAGGCAGCAACGTGGCGGCTTCAAGATCCTCTCGGTTGGCCCATCGTGCCGAGCCATGCAGGAATGGATTCGGTCGAGGCCGTGACGCTTGGACCGTGCGAGCGATGGCGAGACACAACAACCCGCTTGCCGCCACGATCATGCCGAATCCTCCGGATTGTCGGAGCTGCAGTGGATAGTCGCTCGTCCAACGGGAGGCCCATTCAAGAATGGCCCAGGGTTTATACAGTCCACCGAAATGGTCGCCTAACACCTCCTGATAGTTGAAGGTAGCGGCGAAAAATTGTGTGGCCGACTGCAATCCAACGACGAGCGAGGCACAGGCCAAAAAGGGAATCACCAGGCCTGGTTTGGGCTGTGGGGCTCGGACTTGAGGACCCACCGCATTGTTGTAGGTGCTGCTCATCGCCGCCGTCCTCTCCCAAGCGTGATCGATCCGGTGGAAGACACCCGGAGTGAATGACCCCGCTTCAAAGAGGCGAACTGTTTGAATGTCGCGTCATCAATGGAAAGCACCAAGATCTCATCCTGACGGTGAACGAGCGCAACAGATCCGTCTTGGGTTTTCTCAACAGAACCGAACTGCACCATCCCCTGGTCTCGTGCCTCGAAGCGTCTGACGGTCGGCGTCCGAATGATCTGTAACCGTTTTCGTTCCTGTTCCGCAAGATGGCGAAGCACGGCATCACTCGGCGGGATGAGTGATGGCGCGGCCTGCGCCGGAGGTGTGGCCGGTGGAGTCTCTACTGTGGATCGTCGTCGCGAGTCCCGCGCGTAACGTTGGCGCTGGTGCTCCAGTGCCGGGTCATCGAAGCGAATGGTGAGATGAGAATGAGCGGCTACCTGTGCCACACGAGTCTTGAATGCATCGGACCCCGACACGGCGATCGTGGTCCCGTACTTTTGTACGGCGAGCCGGAGCGCCGCGTCGATTCCCTCGTTCGTGACTTCACGCGAGACCTGGAGGCGGGTGCCGTCGTCACGGACGGCCGAGAGCCCGACCCGATAAATGATGGTGCCCTGTTTGGTGATGTAATCCTCCTTCGCGCCCACGACGGCGTTCACCAGTCTGGTGCCAACCGCCGCAATGGTGTCACCACTCAGACCGCGTACGGCCTCTCGGGCGCGCAACGCACGCAGCGCCTCTGTATTACCCGCTAGCGCCTGCTGTCGGAGCCAATCAGCCCATGTCAGTCTCTGATAGCGTGCCGTGATGGCGGCACATTCCTGTCGATGTCGATCGACAATCTGATGGAGATCGGACCGAAGCGACTGCGACACCTTCGTGTAGAGCAATTTCTTCGTGATCCGTCCCCGCATGGTGAGTTTGATGGTGTCTCGTTTCATCTGTCCGGCTCGCTTGGCCGCATCGATGTGCTGCGTCTTCCGGCTCCGCGCCTCCTGCATCGCGACGGCCCTCCCGTGAGCGCGGGCCAGCCGGTCTTGTTGATACCGCTCATAGAGCACTGTGGTGTCCATGCGGCTGCGAACCGGCTTCGGTTCGTAGCGGCGTGTGGGCTTCGCGGTCTGCACGACACCGGGTGGTTGAAACCGACCGAGACGGCGTTCGAGGGACATCTTGGAGAGATCCCGCGCCACTGAACTGGCTCGAACAAAGGTCCCCTGCCCATCTGTGATGACGAGCCCTTGTCCGCGTGGTTGGCTGGCCAAACCATGCTGATGAAGCACCTGATGCAATTCTGACCATGATTGGGCGGACCGAAGTTCACCAAGACAGTCTCGTTGCATCCAGCCGATCAGGCTTTCGGTGCCCGCCTGCCGCTCCATATCTGACGCCCGATTCTCCCCGCCGGTTTTCCGGACCTGATGATGGTCTTGCTCGAGATGAAAGGCCTCCTCCAAACTGTCGCACAGTTCTCCGAAGACCCGATAGGCTTTGTACGGCTCATGGAGGGTGTAGCGGGTCGGATGAATTTTGTTGATGGCCAGATGTAGATGCACATTGTTGGTGTCATGGTGGAGTACACTCACCCGCTGATGTTCTCCGAATCCCAATCGGTGACAGACTCTGGCTTCGATCGTTCGCAGGGTCTCAGTCGAGGGCAGCTCACCGGGCCGGAAACTGATGATGAGATGATAGGTCTTATCCGACTGAGCTCTGGTGTTGAGCGATTGGGTATTCAACATTTCGAGTGACGCGGCGTCGTGCCGGTGACTCTGACAGTTCGTCAGCGTGATCTCCCCGACCCGTTCCTGTCTGCCTTGAGTGTTCGTCAGATAGTCCACGAGAGACACGACATTGCTCTTCCGCAGGGTTCGCATCGGCACATGCTTGATAATCATGTGCCGTCGTCCTTCGGTGAACTCGTGCTTTGGCTCGTGTCTGAACTCGTCATGGGGTCGGTCTGTGGCCGAAGAACCTTCTGCATCAGTGCCAGCATCTGATCTTGCGTCCGGTCGATCTTCTTCAAGGTCTCGCGGATGGTCCGGGCATCAATCCCCGGAGCGGGTTTCCCGTTCGAGAGCCACAATTTTAAGAGTCCGCCGAGTCGCCCAAGATCGCCATTGATTTTGACCAACTCCTCTACTTGATGGTGGTCCACGATGCTACGGATGGGATAGCCCATGCCGACGCGCAGCAGATAGGACGACTTGCTCAGTCCGGTTGAGCGGGCTTGCTGCTCGATGGTCTGCCGCTCGTCCGGGAAACAATAGACTTTGATCGGCTGGTAGTCTTTTCGATTCTTCGACTCTTTTGCCTTCATCTGTCTGTTCCGCAGGATAGGCACCCCGTTGAGCGCGCCGGCGCGAAGAAGGGGCCTGTGAAGGGTGGCTCACCAGGTCACTGGTGGGCCCCCTTCACCTATCCTGCCCTGCATCTTAGCTCTAATAATATTTGGAGTCTAGAATACTTTCTTCTGGTGAACTCATCATTGATCTTGTATAAATCATGTAGATTCTCTGATCTAATCGGTATAATCTAAGCATGGAATGCGGAGGAATATCCCACAAGGTGCTAAACCTTCTACGAACAACGCGCGAACGCTGTCGGCGCGGGTCCTCGACTTCGCGAACAAAACCGCGCCGCGTTCCACGAACCGGGTGCGGATCTTGGCGTTGGCCCCCGACATTCGCCGGGCCATCCAGGATGGATGGTCGAGGCATCTGATTTGGAAGACGCTGAAGACAGAAGGGACCCTCACGTGTAGCTATGACACGTTTCGGGCGCACGTGAAGCGGCTGTTGCAAGAGCCCGCTGATGGTCGTGCAGCACTGCCGCCGACTCAAGACCGCCCTCCGTCCGCACCGTCAGCCTCTTCGAGCGGCTTCGTCTTCAACCCCGTACCGAACAAGGAGGAGTTATTCTAATGGCCACGATTCATCTCATTTTACAAGGCAAAGGCGGCGTCGGAAAATCCATGATTGCAGCCTTGATCGCCCAGTACAAACTGGCAAAAGGAAAGCGCCCGCTTTGCATCGATACCGACCCGGTGAATGCGTCCTTTCAGGCCTATCAGAGCTTGAAGGTACACCGCCTCACCATCCTGCAGGGCGATGAGATCGATCCGCGCAGTTTTGATCAGCTCGTGGAGCTCGTGGCGAAGGCCAAAGAGGATGTGGTGATCGACAATGGGGCGAGTTCGTTTGTGCCGCTCTCGGCCTATGTAATCACGAACCAGGTTCCGACCTTGCTGCGTGACATGGGGCATCAGCTGGTCGTGCATACCGTGGTCACGGGAGGACAAGCGTTGTCGGACACGGTGCACGGGTTTGCCCAGCTCGTGAAACAATTTCCGACTGACGTGCAATTCGTCGTGTGGCTGAATCCCTACTGGGGGCCGATTGAGCTGGAGGGCAAATCGTTCGAGCAGATGAAAGCCTATACGACGCACAAGGATCGGGTCTCGGCGATTGTGCGGCTTCCCGATCTCAAAAAAGAAACGTTTGGGCGCGATCTCAGCGACATGCTGCAGAACCATTTGACGTTCGACGAAGCCCTTGCGTCGTCCTCGATCACGATCATGGCACGGCAACGGTTGTCGATCATCAAGAAGCAGCTCTTTGAACAGTTCTCTGCTGTGCCGGTGCTGTGATGGGCGACGATCCCACCGATGACTTGCTGAAGGAAATTGCCTCGAAGCATGGCGTGGCGTTGGACCGAGCGGACCCGATTCTGATCGTGCAGACGATGCACGCACGGTTATTGGCTGAAAGCCAGCACACCCAACAGGCCCTGCTCGAGGACTATCGCAAGACGCTCGAAGCCTTGCTCGATCGATGGGGCGTGGAGATCAAAGCCAAAGCGGAGCGGATCGTCACGGCGTCGCTCACCGCCAGCACCGAGACCATGAAGGCACAGATGGCGGCACACACCACGGACGTGGCCGGATCGATCCGGAACGAAGTCACCGGTGTGCTGGAACAGAGTGAGACGAGGATACGCCGGGCCACCACCCTGGGGTACCTGAATCTCCTCGCCGCGCTGGTGATGCTGCTGGCAGTGGTCATCGTCTCCTGGATCCTCCGTTGCTAACGAATATCCAGACACGACTGAGGACGAGACATGGGAGCGAAGAAAAGTGTGTCGGCCAGGGTGCAAGAACGAGCGCAACGGGTCTCCCCTGCCGCACGCAATCGAGCGCAGATCGTGGCCCTGCGGCACGAAATCGAACAAGCACTGAAGGATGGCTGTTCGCTCGCGATGATGTGGAGCACGCTGCAGGAGGAAGGTACGATTCAGTTCGGCTATGAGACGTTTCGGGCTCATGACAGCAAACTGGTCCGCCCGCTCTCGGAGACACGCCCCGAGTCCCCTCCGATCAGGAGGGGTTCAGGACCCATGAAGCAGCTGTCGACGGGGCGGCTCATGGGGCGAGCAAGTGCGCCAGGGCGGACGCTGGCACGCCTGCAACGCCCCATCCGCCGCACTCGGAATCGGGCGTCCCCGCCCCGTGGTGGGTGAGGGGCGGGACACGCGATCAAAGAAAGCGTCGTGATTTCCTCCCCTTTCACCTGCTGTCCCATCGCACCAGCGCCATTCCTCCTCAGCCTTTCGGCGCGGGCAACGCATGGGGATAATGCTTGGCGACGATCCGATTGAGTCGTGTCACCAGATCAGGACGCTTGAAGGTCACATGTCCGTTCTGATTTTTGAACAGCCGAATGGAGAAATAGTCATTCTCGGCAAGCTTCGGCCAGACTGACGACGCCTGCATCGCCGTTGAAATCAGACTGTAGGACGCATGGCGGTAGTCAGCCTCTGGCTTGCCGTCGCACAGATGAAATACGCGCAACAGGTCGTCGAGGTGATCGGTTGCGGTGTGATTGGCACTGCCGTACGATGTCAGATACGTCATCACGATCCGCTTCTCGAATTTCTGCGGTTGGTTGGTTGTGTAATCCCATGAGAGCCGCTTAAAACACTCGATCACGCCTTGGTCAAACATCTCCTCACGTGATTCGTGGAGCGTCGAGAAGGTACTCACTATCGCCTCACGAGTCAGTTCCGGCACCTTCCCGCCGTGGATTTGCTCATCCACTGCCTTGCGCTTCGAGGCACACATGAGCGAGCGCAGACCGGAGTCGTTCAATAGCGTCATCCATCCGCCGGCGTCCACAGAGGCCTGAAACGTCTCCAACAGCGTCGTCCGGTTGGCATCCTCACCCGTGACGCGGATGCCGTGACCTCGCCAATCACGGGATAATGAAATATCTGGAAAGCCAATCCGGGCCGCGTTCGCCAGGGCGTGCGCCTGCTCCAGCTTTGCCAGCGCCTCCTGAAACAAGGTCATGACCGCCTCCCGTTGTTGCAACAGATTGGCAATACTGAGGCTCGGAATCAGTTCGTGTTCTGGTCCTGCGTCGCCGTCTGGCGTCACAAAGATGGTCTCTGGATTCATGTCCCCGTCCTTTCTCTTCCTGATTTATAAGCCTGCCGTGATGATCATGTGGTTGTGGTAGTCCTTGGCTCGTCGGCCCACGAGTGCATGAGCCGCGCGGGATCGCTGGGCCTTGTCCGCGATGTATTCGCGCAACTCAATCCCATCCCACTCTTTTGGAATCAGGCCGGTATGAATAGCGCGCATGATATCGGCTCGAATGTTTCTCAACAGATCGCCAACGAATTGACGTTGTGCTCGTTTCGTCATGGTTCACACCTCCTCGTGGTGGAAGTCGCCAACGGTGGCGTGTTTCCCACAGGCTTTGCAGATCGCCACAGAAGCGTCGTCATATGCATGGCTGCCATGATCGGAGGACAGATCTGATCCGTCATCCCAGAGCAACACGTACGTGGTCACCTCAACCGTGAAGGGTCCCCAGCTGTGGCAATCCGGGCAGTGCCAGCCTTCTAAACAGTTGGTGTTGGGTGAGTTCTTGTGAGAAGGATGTGTCATGTATGCCTCTTTCTGTGTGTGCATGATCACTACGCAAAAGTCTCATGAGCGTTCAGCCAGCCAGAATCGGCAAACGACACATAGCGCTCATCGCCCATGACGATATGATCCAACACGCGAATCCCGAGGATGTCGCCTGCACGGACGAGTCGATCCGTCAGCACCCGGTCTTCCTGACTCGGCGTCGGATCACCACTTGGGTGGTTATGTTATGTGACGTTGCGCATTATGTGGAGT
>LVWS01000028.1 GCA_002083365.1 Nitrospira sp. SG-bin1
ATGGCCCATCTTTCGTTGCTCCGGCTGGCCCGACTCGTCCAGCCCTGCACACGAGGGCGTGTCGTAGCGACACGTTGATGCACACACCACCCCTTCTGTTTCAAGATCCGGTACACCGCCTTGCGATTGACGACCATCCCATTCCGCACGCGCAACAGTACCCACAAGCGCCGATACCGGAAGGTGGGATGCTGCTGGATCAGCTGGTGTAACCGCTCGGTCCACGGCGGGTCAGCCGTCGGGTATCGCGCCTCGCCCCCTCCGTCCGATGTAGGCTAGCGCGGCTGACGCCGAGCACCTGACAGCTTCGTCGTTCCGAGACATCCGGCAGCGTCCCTCTATACGCGTCGGATGTCTTTCGGTCCAAAGGGGAGGGCTTCAACGCCTCCCGTAAGATGTCCTTATCGAGGACCAGATCGCCGATCTTCTGCTTGAGCTTCTTGATCTGCTCGTCCTTCACCGCGTCTTCATCCTTCGGGCGACTCCGGAGCGCGTTCTCGGCCCCCAACAGAAACTTCTCGCGCCAATCTTCGACTTCCGCCATGGTCAGGCCATGCTGCCGAGCGGCTTCGGCGACGGACGTCTCGCCTTTCAGGATGCTGACGACCAGCGCCACACGCCGTTTGGCCGTCCATCGTTCAATCGGTTCGGTTGCATCTGTTGCCATCTTGCCACCTCCTCGGTCCACTCAGGACCCTGTCGTGAAGGTGGTCTCAATTTCAAGGGGAGCAGGATAAACGGCTGGTGCGTCTGCCCAAGAGAACGTGGCAGAAAGCCTGTGAACAGGTTGGGCTCAAGGGTAAGCTCTTTCACGACCTGCGTCGCACTGCTGTTCGAAATATGGTGAGGGCTGGGGTCTCTGAACGAGTAGCGATGGAAATATCCGGACATCGAACGCGTTCTGTATTTGATCGTTACAATATTGTCCATTCGAGCGATTTGATAGAGGCAATAATAAAACTGGAACGACAAGCTTCACAGGATAAAGCTACCCTCCTATTCCCAACAGGCGAGCCAATTGAGGAAGCGTTTCTGCAATGAACTTGTGAAGGGCGGTTGCCGTCGACATTGCACTGCCTACGCTTTTTATTCGATCCAGTATAGCCTCCATGACACTGGGGTTTCGCTCTTCGGCTTCTTTCTCAATTTCTTTTATCAGCCCGTTCACTAGGTTTAAGAGGTCCGTCTGTTTTTTTTGGTGCTTTTCGTCTAGCTCTTTAACTGCAAGAACAAGTTCGTCAATGAGTCTTGCTGCTTCCTGTTCTGGTCCTCCACGAGCGATAAGGTTTTGAATAGAGGTGCCTACTGAGCCCAAAACGATGTTGTTGACATTATGGCTACCACTGATTCGGATCGAGGCCATTGGAGCCTCCTCAAGGTCTAAATGCCTGACTTTTATTTTACGGTGAAGCTGTTGCTCTAGTTCTCCTCGACCATTATCTAACGCCAGCATCACTACTTGCTTATCTTGCTCCCATTGCCCTGAGAACTCCCTTGCTAGAAGCCCACGAGCTTCCAAAAACATTTCCTGAATGGCATTGTTCACTACACCTTGAATCTCTATTTCCGACGTGAGGCCCAGCTTCCTACTATTCTTGAGGATACGATCAACAAACTTACTCAGCACTTCTCTCACCAAATATAGGCAGTGGCGCCCAGTAATTTCAGGGACATCGCCTCTCGTGATATTACGAGGCCTCTGGGGGCTTTCTAAAAGAGCTTCGTAGAAATTGGAAGGAGGGTATCTTAATTCATCTTTGGTAGCATGAAGTAGGTATTCCAGCGACATATCATCAATATCGCTCATTAAACCTATTCAGCCAGTCTATATACCGGTGAGTAGAGCACAGTTCTGAGCACAGTTAGACCCTTCGACTGCATGAACGGACAGTTAAGCCATTGAAAAATTGGTGCCCCCGATACGAATTGAACGTACGACCCGCGGTTTAGGAAACCGCTGCTCTATCCAACTGAGCTACGGGGGCGTAGGCCGAACTGTAGCGCACTGACGAGAAGATTGGAAGGGGAGGGTGATCTACGCCGATGCTTCACCAGGACCGTCATAAAGGGGTGTGGCGTCACATAAGAATTCCTCCGCCGTCACGATGCCCTGCACCTCGTGCACATGGATGCAACGATGGCTCATCGCGCGCAACGCCGCAAACAATCGATGGGTGGGCGCCATGGGTCTTGGAACGGCGGGGCAGGGGCAGAGTAATGAAAAGCCCTGGCGCGTCACGTGACGCGCCGATTCAACCATCCGGTCCACCAGCCGGTCGACGTCCATATCGGTCAGGCCGGCGGCGGATAGGGTTTCAATGAGGCCGGAGATCAGCGCCGTGCTCGCGTGATAGCGCTCCAGCGCGTCGACCAAACAATGGGACATCAACCGTTCCAATTGTTGTGCGTTGAAGGCTCGTGCCACATGGATCATCGCCAACGCTTTCGACGGCGGCTGCCGGCGGTTTCTCGCCGACCGCTCGACCAGAGACGCATCGAACGTATGCACTCCGTCGAGATACACAACGGGGCGTCCGGACAGGGCGTAATCGACAAGAGCCTGGAGGGCTATTTTCGACACGGCGGGGTGACCATACAGCAGGGTCAGCCGATCGGATGCATGCAGCGAAACGACCGGGTGGGCTGGATCTTCTCTGCCGCACGTCAACGTTGTCGGACGTGGAGCACGCTTTCTGTGGCTGAAACGCTTCCCATCCGTGTTCGGTAATGGAGGCCTTCCTTCTTTGGCTTCTGTGGTCGTCATGTTCGGTTATCCGCAACATCCGCCCGCGAAGGCTTGCCGCTGCCGAGAGGCGTTCCAACAGGTAGGGCAGAGGTGAACCGTGGAGTGGGTCAACCCGTCGATGGATTCCATCCGGTGCTCCACGACCATTCCACAGTCAGAGCAGGGACCTGGTGTCATCAATGGCGCCCTAGGCTCTTGGAGTATCATGTGTTCCCAGTTTTGTATTTGAACGGACACGTCGGTTGCAGACTGCCGACATGAAGCCTCTATCCCGCTTGGATTTCATCAAGCCGCGGAACCGTTCTAACAGAGAGCCGACGTGGCTTTGCCGCAGTTCCCGCTGGATGCTCTGCAATCGGTTGTCCAGCGCTGCTACGGATCGTTCCAAATCCATCAATTGGTCTTTCGTGAGAGAGATTGATTCTGTCGCGAGCATCGTTCCTCCTTTGGGCTAGACGGCACAATGCCGGATGACGCCGATGACGAGTCCTTCGATCTGAAACTCATCCGATGGCCGGACCACGATCGGCTGCATCGTTTCATTGGCGGGACGAAGTTCAATGTGTGCTTCCTTCTTGAAATACGTCTTGATCGTGGCCTCGCGATTCACCAAGGCGACGACGGTCTGCCCGTTTTTGGCCGTGCCTTGTTTGCGCACCACGACGAGGTCCCCGGGTAAAATGCCGTCGTCTTTCATGGACTCTCCCTTGACTTTTAAGGCGAAGGTCTCTCCGCTTCGCAACATACTCGGAGGGATGTCCACGAGTTCCGATTGCGGCACCGGTTCGATCGGGGAGCCGGCTGCCACCAAACCGGCCATTGGAACGGCCGTCTTGCGTCGCAATTGGTTCAGCACCACCGAGACGATCCCGGGAATCCTTCGCATACCGGCTTCATAACGCGCCACGGAGACCCGAGTCGTGTGGAGGGCCTCGGCGAGTTGTTGCTGCGTAAGGCCTAATTCTTCTCGGATGTGTTTGAGGTCTTGTGATCTCATGCTGTATCCATTGGTAACATCTTCCTGCATGTCTGTCAAGAGGATAGTCGGGATATTTGTGAAGCCCCTGTGGACAACTTTTTTGCTGGAAGAAGATCGCTCAGCTGGGAGCGGACAAACATGGTTCGGGCATAGAAGCAGCCGACTTTTTCAGCTTTTCAATTACAAAGGGATCCAAAGCCACAAGATGTAGTGGGATATATTGGCCTTCATACAATGATTAAAAAATAGGCAAAAAGGTCCCGCAAGACGTATTTCATCGATTCCTGCATCACGGGGAGAGTTGCGCACAGGTTTATCCACAGAAACTGGGGAGAGTATCGCTATTCCATTAACTCTTCATTCAGGGCTACGGCTTTGATATGGGCGAAGACGTGCTGGCCCGGTTTCAGTCCCAAGGTCACCAGCGATTTTTTCGTGATGCTGGCGACGAGCGGTGCTCCGATGTCCAACAGCACGTCCACCGACGTGTGATTGATTTCCCGTATCTCGACGATCGTCGCGTCAAGAATATTCAGCACGCTGGTGGGGGCATTGATCCGGCCGACGACGAGGGTGACGTCGCTGGACAGGATGTGTACGCGCATGGGCTGTCCGATTGCGACAGGCTGGAGCGGCACGGACAGCGATTGGCCCATGCATTCCAACTGAGTCAACCCATACTGAGGATCGTGACCGGTCACGCGAGCGTCCAAGATAGCGCCGATTCGATGGGGTCCCAACGTTCCTCTGAAGTCCAATGCCGTGAACACCTCATTGAGCGTGCCTGCGCCGACGACGTGGCCTTCTTTCAGAAGGATGACACGGTCTGCCAGTTGAAGAATTTCGGCTAGTCCATGACTCACGTAGAGCACGGGGATGCGTAGGTGCTCGTGAAGCCGACGGATGAAGGGAAGCAATTCTTGTTTCCGCTGAAAATCGAGCGAAGCGAGCGGTTCATCCAACAATAGTAGTTTGGGACTGGTCAGCAGTGCGCGACCGATCGCCACTCGTTGTTGCTCACCGCCGGAGAGCTTGTGAATGCGGCGATCGAGCAGATGGCCGATTCCGAGAATCTCGACCACCTGTTCCAGCGTAATTCGGCGTGCTTCAGGAGAAATGCGTTGATAGCCATAGAGGAGGTTCGAACGGACATTGTAGTGAGGGAATAGGCGCGGCTCCTGAAAGACATACCCGATCGGACGTTCGTAGAGCGGCAGGCAGCGCCCGAGGCCCTCGTCCTGCCACACCTCCTCGCCGAATTGCATGAAGCCACGAGGTGCCCGTTCGAGCCCCGCGAGGCATCGTAAGAGCGTGGTCTTCCCAGATCCGGAAGGCCCGAAGATGGCCGTAATGCCCGATGTCGGCACATCGATATCCACGTTCAGGTGGAAGGCCGACAATCGCAGGTCAAATCGTGCGAGCAAGCGATTCATGAGACGTGGATGGGAAACCGACGGTTCGCGACGTACACGGCCAGCAACACGAGAAACGAAAAGGTCAACAAGACGGCAGCGATCGCATGGGCTTGGCCATACTCCATGGCTTCCACATGCTCAAAGATCGTGGTGGAGAGGACTCGTGTTTGCCCAGGAATCGATCCACCGACCATCAGCACGACGCCGAACTCGCCTATCGTATGGGCGAATCCGAGCACGACGGCGCTGATATATCCCCGCAAGGCGATCGGCGAAATCACGGTCAGAAAGGCATCGAGTTTCGAGGCGCGCAGTGACCAGGCTGCTTCCAAGGGGGCTTTCCCGACGGCTTCAAATGCACCCTGGAGAGGTTGGATCACAAAGGGCATGGAGTAAAACACCGAGGCGATGACCAGTCCGGTGAATGTGAACGCCAGACTTAGGTTTGCCACTCGTCCAAATGGTCCATGTGGACCGAGCGCGATGAGCAGGTAAAACCCGAGTACGGTGGGAGGAAGTACGATGGGGAGTGCCACCAGCGCCTCGATGATGGGTCGGATGCGTGAACGGGTATGGGCCAGCCACCAGGCGAGCGGCGTCCCGATGAGCAGGAGCACGATCACCGTCGTGGCGGCAAGCCGCAAGGTCACCCATAAGGCACTCAGATCGACGTCCGTCATTGGTCTCCTGCTGCTACTTCAGCTCATAGCCATAGCGTTCGATGATCGCTTGTGCTGTCGGGCTCCCGAGAAACTCCATGAGCGCTTTGGCGGCCGGGTTTTGTTGACTCTTTGTCAGTAAGATGACGTCTTGCCTGATGGGCTCGTGCAGATGTTTCGGTACATCCCAGCGAGCTCCTTTATGTTTGATGTTCGGGTCGATGACTTGAGATAAGGCCACGAAGCCCAGCTCGGCATTCCCGGATTCAATGAATCCCATGGTCTGCCCGAGGTTCTCTCCCATGACAATCCGAGGCCGTACCTTTTCCCAGACTCCGAGCTTCTGCATCGTCTGTATGGCTGCAACTCCATAGGGAGCCGTCTTGGGGTTTGCGATGGCCAGATGTTTGAAGTGTTCTGAGCGGAGGGTTTGTTCTCCCTTCATGAGATCGAGATTGGGGCTCCAGAGGACGAGACGGCCTATTGCATAGGTAAATCGAGACTCCTTGACGCCCAATCCTTCCTCTTCCAGGAGCTTGGGCCGTTCCCCGTCGGCGGATAAGAATACGTCGAACGGCGCGCCGTTCTTGATTTGTGAATAGAAGTTTCCGGATGATCCGGCAGCGACTCGAAGCGTATGGCCGGTCGTCGTTTCAAATTCTATCGCCAGTTCTCGGAACGGAGGAATGAAGTTGGCGGCGACCGCGACCAAGGCCTGATCAGCGAGAGCCGGTGTGACACCTGTCACGATCACGACAAACATGCACCATGTAAGAAACCGCTGTTTCATGGTCAGCCCTTTCTAGATCCTCACTCGTACGGCCGCATAAAAATAATCACTATCTTTGTTTCCGCCGGCCGGTAATTGGGCAAGGATGGCGGGGTTGTCAAAGTACGAGCCTTTGAACCAATGGACGTATCCGACATCGAAATCGAGGTTGGCGTTGAGGGCCCATTGTGCTTGGAGCTCGACATCGTGCCCTAACGACGAGCCGGCTTGCCCGTTGGGAGCCCGCAGGCCGGAATTCCCGAATTCGCCCTCGGCTTGAGCCAGGTACCAGACACGATGTTTGACCTGCACCATCCAGTCTTTTGCGGGGACGGCGATCACTCGCCATCCGGGTGAAATCAAGTTCGTTCTGGCAAATGGACCCCAGATGCCGGTCGGTCCGTACTCCCAACGCCGAGCGCCGAACAACGAATCGAATCCTTCATCCTGGCTATCGCCCGGCCGGCGATCTCCGCTGGCGTAGTCGAAGTGAAAGAGAACCCGTGGCGTCCAGCGAATATTGAACGTATATCCGAGGTCCAAGTGTTGGAGATAGGCGAAGTGGTCGGTCGCTCCTCTGGTTCCGATCTGCCAGGTGGTCTCAATCTCATAATCCGGCTCTCCCGGTTTGGGATCTTTATACAGGCGCCCGCCGAACGTGGAATACGTTCGATGGTCCGCCACGTTCGCCACGCGCTTATCATTCAATCCCAAGTAGTAGGCGTCCATCTGGAACCAGGGAAACTGCCGAGCCTCCAAGTATGTTCCCCAGAAGAACAACTTGCTATTCTGTTGATCGAGTCGCACATCGTCCCGAAGCACCGGCTCCACCACGAAGGCCCTGAGCCGCCAGACTTGGCCCTGGCTGACTTGCCAATGAAACCCATCGAAGGAATTGACGGTGTTTCGGAAGGCATTGCGCGCAATCAACCGTCGGCTCCCGAAGTCCATGGTCATGCGTCCGAAGTGAAAATCGGTCCGGAGGCCGCTGCCCAATGTATTGTGCAGGGTCAGCGATCCGAATAGCTGCAAAATGTCAAACTCATTGACCGTGGTCGCATCACGGAAATCACCAAGGTCTTTGTCTAAAAACGAACGCGAATCCTGGCCCTCGAACAGGAATCGCAGAGGACCGTTTCCGCCCAATCCGAACCGGAGCCGTGAGCGGAGGGCGATTTGTGCGTCCGTCCGTCCGTTTCCAACTGTCTGGCTTGCGCGCCAAGGATGGTCGTACGACTCGAACCGAGTTCGGTTTTCGAGACCCAGATCGATCCAGTCCGGCAAGCGGAGGGCGGTCTTTTCGTAGCGAAGCCAGTCGATCTCCCGCCGCCGATTGAGCACGGCATCGGCCGGTTCGATCCAATTCTTTCCGGTTTGATCCATCGCTTTGAAATAGCCGTCATGGGTGATCACGTGCTTATCGTGCATGAGTTTGAGCACAGGGTCTTCCGTGTTCTTGAACTCCCATTTTCCGTCTTTCTCAACGAGCTCGCCATAGTCGACGGCGTTCGCCGAGCCGACTCCCGTCAGAAAAACGACCGCGCTGAGGAGGACGTAGTAAAAAGGCTTGCTCGTCAGGCGCGCCATGCTTGAACCTTTCCGGTCTCGCCGGTGTCGTATCCTCCAAGCGCGGCAATCTCGTTGCGGAATGGGCGGCTGGCCAGCGTCTCAAAAAGGTGCGTCAAGGTCGGATGGGACTTGAGGTACGACTTGGGCACCACCAGGTCATAGCGCGCTGCCTGAAGCGGGACGAAATCCAGGTCGAACAGTTGTGCGGCGGATCGAATTCCGATTCCCGCTTCAGCCTGACGTTGGGCAATGGCCCTTGCAACATCGAAATGCGTGGATGCGATACGGTCATACCCACGAACTTGCGCCGGTTCTATCCCGGATGTCCGTAACCGCTGATCAAGCAGCAGTCTAGCCCCAGAACCCTCTTCGCGATTCATGAGCGTCACCATTGGTTCTGCAAGATCGGCTGCCGTGCGAATGGACAGGGGGTTGCCTCGTCGAACGAGAAATCCTTCTTCCCAAGTCGCAAAAGTCACGACCTCGTAGCCGGATCCTTTCAGTGATCGCTTGAGAAACGGCAGATTCGATTCGCCCGTCACCGGATCGAAGAGATGCATGCCGGCGATATGCACCTCGCCGCGTTGCAGAGTTTGGAGTGCCGCCATGCTGCCCATCGTCCAACCCACGACCGTGGTGTGATCTTTCTGCCGTCGCAGGTGTTCGCCAAGCAAAAAAATCGCGGGGTCACAACCGGCCACGGAGATTTCTTGTTCGATCGCGTCTCGATCGCGAGAGAGTGTGACGCGGACCGGGCTGCCGGCCGGCTTGCCGTCTGTCTCGGTGACATATCCGTCGGCGGGGATGGCGAAGGACAGTTGCTCGCCTAAATCGGTGACAGGACGTACGACCGTTCGCTTGCCGACCATGGAGACTTTGACCCGGATTGGTTGAGTCCTCATCTCGGCTGGAGGGAGATGGCCGATGAGCTCGCCTTCAATGATGTCCTCGGTAGGAGCCAGGCTGAACAGGTCCTCCACGCGGCATTCGAGTACTGCGGCCAGCTGGAGAGCAACAGCCGTCGATGGCAAGTACAGATTTGATTCAATGGCTGAAACAGCTTGCCGAGTCATGCCGGTTCGCGCGGCAAGATCGCTCTGAGAAAGGCCTCGGGCTATGCGAATCGCCTTGAGGCGATTGGAAAATTGTGCGGGTATTGCTGAGTCAAGTTCGGGAACAACCATGTTTTCTGATAGCAATAATAATTGATTGATGTCAAGTATATAAACTGGAAGAGCATAATATAAGTAATTATTACAATATGTTAAAACTATAAAATTTTTATTACAAATTACGATAGGAATAGTGTAGTATGCCGTGAATTTGGAGCCAAACGTGACTTTGGAGCCAAATATAAAAACGTAGAGGTTGGGAAGAAAATGAAAGCACCTGCACTTCTTTTGGGAATCAGTTGCCTCCTCATAAGTGTGTCTCCAGTGTCGGCAGAGGAGACCATTCGTGTCGGCCATTTCCCGAACATTACCCATGTGCAAAGTCTCGTGGCGCAGCATCTTTCCAGGATGGGAAAGGGTTGGTTCGAGGAGCGCCTGGGTCAAGATGTGAAGATTGAGTGGTATGTCTACAATGCCGGTCCGAGTGCGATAGAGGCAATCTTAGCCGGTTCGATCGACCTGACCTATGTGGGACCCAATCCGGCGTTGAATGCCCACACAAAATCGAATGGAGAAGAGATTCGAATCCTTGCCGGTGCTGCTGCAGGGGGTGCCGCATTGGTGGTCCAGCCGGATTCCGGGCTCAAACAGCCGGCAGATTTCCGTGGGAAAACCATCGCGACGCCACAACTCGGCAATACCCAGGATATTGCCTGCCGCGCCTGGCTGGCCAACGGTGGATTGAGAGTCACACAGACCGGCGGGGAGACCTTCATCGTCCCGACGCCGAATCCGGATCAGATCTCCTTGTTTCAACAACGAAAGCTCGATGCGGTCTGGACCGTTGAGCCGTGGGTATCTCGCCTTGAACATGAAGCCGGAGGCAAGGTGTTGCTCGAACAGTCGAAGGAAAGCGTCACCGTTCTCGTATCAGGGGTGAAATTCGTGAAGACCAAACCGGAGTTGGCGCGAAAGTTTGTCCAGGCCCATCGCGAGCTCACTGCCTGGATTCTCGCGCATCCGGAGGAGGCCAAGAAGATGGTTCTGGAGGAGTTGACCGTCGAGACACAGGCCAAGGTCTCGGCCGAGTTGGTCGCCCAGGCGTGGAAACGTATCACCCTGCGCCCGGATGTGTCACTTGAAGAGTTTCAGCAATTCGTGAGTAACGCCCAGCGTGCAGGGTTCATCCGCACCATTCCAGATCTATCCAGGCTCATCGAAAGGTTGCCCTGACATGCAACCCGTGGTTTCTTCTCCAGATACGACTCCGACCAAGCTTGTGTTGGAACATGTCTCGAAGTGGTTTCGGACCAGTTCACTGCATGTTCAGGCGCTGGACGATGTGACGCTTCGCATCGCAGAGGGCGAATTCGTGTGTCTCGTCGGCCCGAGCGGGTGCGGAAAGTCCACCTTGTTGAACCTGATCGCGGGTCTCGAACGGCCGGACCATGGAACCGTGCAAGCAGATGGACTGACCATCATCGGGCCGGGGCCGCATCGGTTGATGATGTTTCAAGAGGCCGCGTTGTTCCCATGGCTCACGGTGCTTGGAAATGTCTTGTTCGGCCTTAAGCTCGTTCAGGGATTGAGCGCATCGGAGCGCCGTGAGAAGGCCGAATATTTTTTGGAACTCGTGGGGCTGAAGCGGTTTATGCACTCCAACGTGCATGAGCTCTCAGGCGGCATGAGACAACGTGTCGCGCTGGCTCGATCGTTGGCGCCGAACCCCAGCGTGCTCTTGATGGATGAGCCGTTCGGGGCGCTGGACGCGCTGACTCGCGAACAGCTCTATGGTGATATCCAGCGCATCTGGAGTCAACATCGCAAGACCATCGTCTTCGTCACGCATAACGTGCGGGAAGCCGTCTGTTTGGGTGATCGAGTCATCCTGTTTTCGCCGAATCCGGGACGGATCAGAGAGGAATTCTCCATTCCACTTCCTCGCGCGCGTGATATCAATAGTGTGGATCTAGCCCGCTATTCGACGGAGATCACTCGCGTTCTCAAGGGGTATGTGCAGACGGAGGTGACGGGATGATCGCACGGTGGGCGGTGGCGTCTCTCTTTTTTGCACTGCTGATCGGCCTGTGGCAGCTGACCGTCAATGCCCAGATCTGGTCACCGTTACTCTTGCCGTCACCCACGAATGTGGTGGTCTATCTGTGGTCCGCCGTTGAAGACGGCACCCTGTTGGAGGCCACTCAGGTGACGGTGCGACGCCTTCTCGTCGGATACGGGCTGGGAATTCTTGTCGGCCTGCCATTGGGCCTCCTCACTGCGTCTTTCAGATGGTCTCAGGACACGATCGGTGTCCTGGCATTGGGCCTACAAACGCTTCCGAGCGTCTGCTGGGTTCCGTTGGCCCTGCTCTGGTTTGGGCAAACGGAAGCAGCCATGCTGTTCGTTGTGGTAATGGGGACGTTGTGGTCCTTGATCATCGCCACCGATACCGGTGTGCGGACAATTCCTCCGATCTACAGCCGTGCAGCCCGCAGTATGGGATCGTCCGGCTTTCACACCTGGACGCATGTGATTTTGCCGGCGGCGCTTCCCTTTCTCTTGAGCGGTATGAAGCAGGGCTGGGCTTTTGCGTGGCGATCGTTGATGGCCGCGGAAATCTATGTGACGATTCTCACCGGTTTCGGCCTCGGCCATCTGTTACATTATGGACGAGAGTTGCATGCGATGGATCAGGTGATCGGCGTCATGCTCGTCATTGTCATGATCGGACTGGCGGTCGATAAGACGCTGTTCGCTCCGGTTGAACGATTTCTTCATCGCCGATGGGGCACTGCACGTCAATAACTCTTCGTCGAAAGGATAAGCCATGGCCATTGGATACCGCACACTGGGTTCAACTGTGTCGGCCATCGTGTTTCTCTGTGTGCCGATCGTCATGGCCGGACAATTCGGCACGCCGAAAGACGATGAAGGCACGCGCATCTTCAAGGCGGAGGAACATCCGTCTTACAGCGGACAGTTTCACCTGACCGGCCAACAGGCGTTTCTGATAGGCAGTATGAACGATCGTTCGCCGTGGGATCACATGGACTACGCTGGGAAACGACTCCAGTCGGTGCAAGGGACGATCAATATCGACGTTGATGAACGCACGAACAGCGGACACGTTATCGCTGAGTTTACAGAGGGCCCTGATCGATATCGCATCGTCATGGATCGGTTCGCCGCAAAGGCACCGTTTCAGGACGGCGGTATCGCGACCAGGATCTATGAACATGGCGATTCCGGGAACGGCGACCCTCTCTATCCGAAGACGTGGCTCTATCTCGGTGGCTGGGGTACGGCGACGGTGTTTAAAAACGGGGACGTGCTCTACAAGGATTACGACGCCCATTTTATGGTGATGGAACGGTCTCGGGATCCACAGACCCACGAGGTCCGTTATCCGGTGAAACGCTCGCTGCCTGGCGGCGAAACGGATCCGGCCGGGATGGAAATCGACCTATGGGTCCGCTCGAAAGAGCAGAACACGAACAATTTCCCTCCTTTTGAAATCTTTGTCCATCTCTGCTGGGAAGAAGTCACCTGGCGGAGTGTGGGGAAATAGATGAGCGCTTTTCTCGGCGTTCTCATGACAGTTGGATTTGGAGTGGTTACTGCCCCGGTTTACGCAGCAAGCGAATCTCCAATAGGCGCTTTGCATGACCACCTTCCTGATTCGCCGCTTATCTATGTTTCCGATTACTTCTCCTTCGTCGGACACGACGGTCAAGGCAAAGTGGCATTCGCGCTCGACAACAGTCGCGGGCGAGACGGGGACGCCTATCAGGCGCAGCACTTTTTGGTCCTGTATGATGAGAAAACCGGATGGGCGCGGCTGGATGGCAACAGCCGGTATGAGAATACCGGGAAAGAGCTCAAGACGATCCCCGGCTCACCCTTCTTCCGATTTCAGGGGACATCAAAAACGGGCATGACGATTATGGGCGAGAGTAATCGGCTCATGTTGAAAATTGAGCCGATTCCATTGCGAACCAGTCGGCGGAGTGACGGTGCGGCAATCTGGATGGGTTCGGCACCGGCTGTCCTCACCTGGCGAGATCGAGTCATACCCGGACGGGTCATCCATGAGTACTTCATGATGCCGGACTTCAACCGCCTCACACGGACGTACTGGGACCTGTGGAAGGAATACCAAGGGTTTTATCTCAAAATAGGCACGGACGGTGATGTGTATCTGCATCGCCAGCGCAGTGAGCGACTGGCCCCGTTGATGGGCTGGCTCGACGGATTTATGGTTTTCAACGCCGTAACGGACACGATGAAGGATATGAACGTCGAAGTGCTCGACCGTGAACAGGCGAGGGGCTTGTATCGCTGGCCGACCGCTTGGCGTATCACCTGGACAGGACCACAGGGGCCGGCTGCATTGATTCTCAAACAATCAGCCAGAACCAGCATCTGGAACTTCGCGATCGGCGGCTTCTCGATGGTCGTGGTCGATGGCGAGTTGGAGTATGGGGGCAGGAAGCTTCCCGTTTACGGACTCGTAGAATTGATCATTTAATATTTAGATCTCACTGTTGGTGTGGTTCAGGTGCTGGAGTTGCCTACGGACCATTCTGCCACAACCGACGGAACCACAAGTATCGAACCCCTCGTAGAATGAGGAAGGTCAGGGTAGTTGGGAGCCAGATCCATTGGATCTCGCTGGCGAGGATGCGCAAAGCCTCGGAGCTGAAGAACTGACCAATGCCGATCGGAGACACGGCAACCGGTCGAAACGGGAAAAAGTATCGGGTGGGGTCAAATGGAGAAAAGAAGGCCACGCCAAGCCCTCCGTCCGTCAGCGCGTCGAGCACCCCATGTGACGCCGTGCAGAGAAAGAGATAGATCCCGACTCCGGTTTTTATCTTCAACGATTCTTGCCGATGGCCGAGTGCGACGAGCGCGGCGCTGAGGCAGGCGGCGAAGAACAGTGAATGGGTCATGCCGCGATGGCCCCAGAGGTCACCGTAACGAATGCCGAAGGCAAATCCGATGACATCGAGATCCGGCACGATGGAACACACGGCACCTGTCAGAAGGACAGGCCATGTCATTGCAGGATAACGTAAGCTTTTGCCCAGGACGAGCGCGACGAACGCGTGAGAGAATGCCGAGGCCATGAAGCTGTCTTGTGCTCAAAAGAATGAACGTCAGAACCCGTTCTCAAAACCATTCTGTCGCCACGCCTCGTAGACAATGACCGCGACAGCATTCGAAAGATTGAGGCTGCGGCTTTCCGTGCGCATGGGGAGACGAATGCGCCGTTCCGCCTCGAACGATTCAAGCAGCGCGGCCGGTAGTCCGCGTGTTTCAGGACCGAAGATGAACACATCACCTTGAGCGTAGTGAACCAGGTCGTAGCGTCTGGTTCCCCTTGTGGAACATGCGAACAGGCGTTTAGCGTCGAATTGGTCGGCGCACTCCACCCAACTGTCGTACACGCTGAGCGTGGCAAACTCATGGTAGTCCAATCCGGCCCGTAGCAATTGTTTGTCCTCGAGCGAAAAACCCAACGGCTTCACCAAGTGGAGTCGCACGCCGGTGTTGGCGCAGAGACGGATGATATTGCCGGTATTGGGGGGAATTTCCGGTTGATAGAGGACGATATCGAACATCTGATGGGCAGTGTATCACGGTGCCCACCTTCTGCACGACGTTCGATGGAGCACCTCAAAAACGGTTTAGGTCGCTGAAGAGGGAGGATTGTACCCGTGAGGATTGCGGCTTTGCCACCGCCACGCGTCGGCGCACATGTCGGCAAGGTTGCGTTCAGCCTTCCAGCCGAGAAAGGCCGCCGCCTGGCTTGGATCGGCATAACAGGCCGCAACGTCGCCGGACCGGCGAGGCGCAACCTTGTAGGCCACCCGTTTGCCGCTGGCCTGCTCGAAGGCCCGCACAATATCCAGCACGCTGTATCCGGTCCCGGTTCCAAGATTGACCGTGAGGCATTCTGCATGGTGCGTTGATTGTCCGAGTGCGTCCAAGGCTTTGAGATGTCCGAGGGCCAGATCCACGACATGAATATAGTCGCGCACCCCGGTACCGTCGGGAGTTGGGTAGTCATCCCCGAACACGTTCAGATGCGGACGGAGGCCGACCGCCACCTGCGCCACGAATGGCATCAGGTTGTTCGGCGTGCCCTGCGGGTCTTCCCCGATCAATCCGCTCGCATGCGCGCCGACTGGATTGAAGTAGCGAAGGATACCGATGCGCCAGGAAGGGGCGCTCCGCTGCAGGTCCCGCAACATGTGTTCCACCGTCAGTTTCGTCTGCCCGTAGGGATTGGTTGCCGAGAGCGGATGATCTTCCGTCAGCGGCAGCCGTTGTGGGTCGCCGTATACCGTGGCGGAGGAACTGAACACCAGCGTTTTCACCCCACAGATGCCCATCGCCTCCAACAAACGTAACGAACCGACGACGTTGTTGTCGTAATAGGTCAGCGGCTGTTGGACCGACTCGCCGACCGCTTTGAGACCGGCAAAATGAATCACCGATTGCGCGCCGCTGTCGCGCAACGCTTCCACCAGCGCCGACCGGTCGCGGATGTCGCCACGGATGAAGCGGAGCCGTTTCCCCGTAATCCGTTGCACACGTTCGAGGGATTCAGGATGGCTGTTGCAGAGATTATCGAAGACGGTTATGTCGTGTCCCGCCTGGAGCAGCTCGACGCAGGTGTGAGACCCAATATATCCCGCCCCACCTGTGACCAGAATCACGCGGCACCTCCGGAAGAATTGTCCTCTTGGGTTGACGTAGCCAGACTAGCGGGATCATGAAGGCGGGTCAAGGAACTGAATGGAACAGCAATGGGATTCAGATAAACCGCGCCGGTACGGCGGGTGACTCAACGTATCATCGGCTATCAACATCTAAGGTGCGCATAGACGGACAAGGAATACCAATGGGTGGGGGGGACATGACCGTCGTCAAGAATGGGCCGCACGCAAAACGCCCTGTGTGGTCAATCATTCAGTGTTTCCTACGGCTTCTTTCTCACAGTTCTGAAGGTGATGGAGTAGCGCAGTTCTTTGGTGGGTGGGATGGAATGCTGCCATTGAAAGCGGGCCGCGCCTGCCAAGACATAGATCGAACGCGGTGCGAGGAGGATTTCGGTTGTTCTTCTCGTCGCTCCTATCATTCGCTGAAACCGCATGCGGCACACCCCTGCCAGCGAGATGCCTACGACCGATGGGCCGAACATCGGCGCATCCCGACGCCATCCGATGCCGGCTCCCTGTGCATAACGGCTGATGAGGACCTCTTCGACGGTCTCGGCAGGAACACTGATCAATGAAGCTGCTCGTTCTCTGATAGACACCAGCCACGATGGGATGGGATCTGCCGGAGAGAGCTGCCACGAATCATAACCGTAATTCCAGCCGAAATGGACGACCTGTCGTTTCGCGGTCACTCCGTGCATCCGCACTTCGGAGAAGGAGAGAGTGCGGATATGATTGAGGAGATCCTGTTCTTGATCAGTCGTGATCCAATCGGGGAGGTACTGAAGCCCTTGAACTTCGACCAACTCTGATAAAGAAAAAAGCATGATGTATTGTAACATCCATAGAAAAGACACAGATCCACGCGCGGTTTTCCCGCGCCGAGGTTCCTGATATAGTCGATTTCTGCACCGTACCCTCGTGAATATGAATACATCCGGACCGTTGCGAATGTGTAACAATCCTCAACCGAGTCTCCCGTGCATGGCTGTTATGGTGTACGCTGCTTCTCTCGCAGCTGCCTTGACCGTGAATGCAGTCGCCCATGCAAATGATGTGGCGATGCTGCCGGACAACGTCTTAGAGCGAGCAAACGCCGCATGGGACAGCGGAGCGATTACGACGGCACTGGACGTCTTGGACCAGGGTATCGGCGTCCATCCCGAAGCCATGACGCTGTATAGATTGCGCGGAGACATTCTCTCTACGTTGCGAGACTCGAAGGAAGCTGTTCAGGCGTATGATCGAGTGCTCGCTGCGGAGCCCGCTGCGCTGGATGTCCGCTGGGCCAAGTGGGGCCTGCTGGTCCGGTGGGGGCAGGAAGAGGAGGCGATAGTAGAACTGCGCAACATCGCGCGGATCGATGCCGAGAATCCGCTCATCCATTTTCGGTTGGCGCAAGAACTGCGAAAGCTCGATCGGTTGGAAGAATCGCTGGAGTCGTACAAGCAGGCGGTGGACCTCATGCCGGACATACTGGGCTGGCGACTGGCGTTGGCCCGTGCGCGTTTTGACGTGTTGGATTATCAGGGGGCGGATGCCGACCTCCACCACGTGCTCCAGCATGTACCGCCAGGTTCTCCGCTTGAGCTTCCGGCCAAGAATCAATTGGCGCAACTCCATGAGTCCATGGAACGTGGCCGACGTTTTCAGCCGGCGCTGACTTCCGCTGCCACCGCGACTCAACTGAAGGAATGGGCTGCCATTCGGTCGGAGGCCTGGAAGCTGTTCGAAGCCGGCCGCTTTCGGGAGGCCGAGCCGGTCTATCGCAGATTGCTGGCGCTCAATCCGGACGATCCGATCGCCACGCACCAATTGGGCCTGACGCTCATGCAATTGGGGCGATGCGAACAGGCGCTGGCGGTTTTCGGCAACATGTCGAATCTCAATCCCAGCGAGGAAGACTTTGCGGACACGACCTTTCGGATGGGGCAGTGCTATGTGGAGTTGGAGCGGTGGGAGGAAGCCTTCATTCATTTCCAGATGCTGTATGACGCGGCTGTCGAATTTGAGCAGGCCAATAAGGATGTCCCTTTCCCCGCCGGTACCCGTGTCCTGGCAAAAGAGAAGATTGCCCGCTGGCTGGAGAAGGTACGGCCCCACGTCCCTGAACTGGTGAAGCTGAAAGAGGAAGAGGCGAAAGCGGAGAAGCAGTCAGGCAACATGACTTCTGAATTACCAGAGGAAGCTCTGTTTGCGAGGGCCGTAGAAAGACTGAAATCACAGAAGACGCTGGAGACCGGAGCGGCGATCGTGGGTCGGGATGCGGATTTCAGCTGGTTTCGATTTGTGATTCCGGCAACGAAGGTCGTACGAGACGATTTTCCAACCGGCGCCCACGAATTTATCCCGCTGTATCCGGGCGATACGTTTCCCGTCACACAACCGGACATCTACTTGGTCTTTAAGCTGGTATCCGATTCGTTCGATGCCGTGCCGTTGACCGCACGATGCGGATTGGAAACATCCGATATGACGGAAGATCACCAGACAACGGTCCAGGATCGCGTCATGACCACGACGAACGATCGATCAGGATACTTCCTCCTTGCTTCGCCGAAAAATGGGTGGGCGCCAGGTCTCTATCGCTGCGGCCTCTTCGCCGGAGAGCAGACTTCAGCGTATTCCTATGTGGATGAAGTTCGGTTCCGGATCATTGAACCCAGTCCTGGCCGGGGAGATAGTAAGGACAGGACTGTCCACTAAGATACGAGTAGATTCCCTGTCTACACGGATGTAGAGTGGAAACATGGTCTTGTCTCAAACTCCATCAAAAGATAATTGGTGGTTAAGAGGTGTCATCGCGCGATCCGTCGGCATCATCGCCATCGCCCTCGGGTTCGTCATCGGCATGTACGGACTGGATCATCCTGACTCACATTGGCTGCAGACCGCACTGGGGTTACTCGTGACCGGGATGGTGGCCCAAGGCTACGCGCTCTACTGTTCGATCAAACGGATGCAGCAACTGAATTCCTAATCCGCCCCCTCACTCGGTACGACCAGCTCCGATACCATAGCATCAGCCACTACTAATCGGCTCATGACTGACGTTGGTATAAAAGACCCCGGGACCTTTTCATCCCTTATGCCTTTGTACTTGCTTCTCTATTGTTTACTGTAGTGTTCCTTTCTGGGCAGTTTGAGAATGGCTGCGGTGAGGTCTTCAATGGCCTGACCACGAAGGATGCGATTAAGCAGTTCAACTCGTGCTTCATCAAAGTCATTGTTGTTGATTGGGCTCTCATGAGCAGCAATTATGAGATTGTAAGGGGTAAGAAATGTTTCTCGAAGTTGTGCTTCACCGTTCAATTCAATGACGCTGCCATCAATGACAGCGGCTCCATCGTCATACTCGGCTCTTGTTATTGGCTTCCCGCGAAATAGTGCGAACTCCTCTTTCGCATAGCCTCTGAGTGCAATCTGATCCGGGATGTGTGAAGTATCATATAGCCCTGATGGCTGCGAGGGTCTGGCTTTGATGTACAAGAACTCTTGATAGTAAGAGCCTGCATTCACCGCAGCTAGTTCTTCGATTCTGAGCTCTTGATGATCAAGTAGGACTGTATCATTCGACAAAATCGAGAAGTGTTGAATATACATATCACCTGAACGCCACCACCAAATAGGATGAGCATTCCTAAACACATAAGGCTTGGTAAAGAAGATCTCAAGGCGTCGAATTGCCACCGCAGGATTGCGAAACCACTGAATTCCACGAACACCAGGGAATGCTTTGGCAAATCGCTCGCTGAAAAACTGCGTTGAGGTTTCGTGTCTCAATGAGGGTAAACTATCCTTCTTAGACGTATGAATGGCAACGCGATTCAGGTCAGGCTTTGAGCTGCTCTCTCCGCTGGTTGATTCAACCGGTGGTGAGATTTTATTCTCCTTTCCGTTTCCAGTTGGTAACTGAACCGCTTGGACAATCTGCTCTGCCAACATAGGGATACCACGCTCTGTCGAGATGGCCATCTTGTCTGCTAGGACGGCAGAATATTTGAGTATGTCAGCGTGGGTTACTTTGTGCCAAACCGGCAGAATGACCTTCCCTTCGCTGAGTTCTCTTTGTACTAGCCCGTCGAGCTCTCGCTGGGGCCAACTTTTTGTAAAGAAGTTTCGGCTAAGCACAACGACTCCGAAACGTGAACATCCTAGGCCTTCATCAATCTTTCGACGGAGACTATCTCCAATTGTTAGTACAGAGCGATCAACCCAAACACGTAGGCCGTGCTTCTGCAATTCTTTTGCGAGTGGATCGACGACTGCACCTTTGTCCTCACTCGCATGGCAGATGAAGATGTCCCATTGCTTTCTTCCCTTTTGTGCATCTGTGTCCGCCATTGAAGAAAGCGGCATTGATAAGGGTGTCTGATCGCTCCAAGCCCAGCCGTCGTGCGTCACGAGGAGATGGGTCATGTCATGGAATCTGATTAACCCCTTTGTCTTCAGTTCCCCAACATGGAACATAGCTTCTTGAGAATTTTGCGCAGTTGCCAAGGGATAGTCCCATTCGGGAGAGAACTCTACCGGAGCGCCCACGTGATTTGTCCGTCTGATGAGCATCTGCAGTAACCCAGTAGCCCGATCTTTGGGAGAAATGTTCTGCATAGCTTGACCCAGTGTCTGAATATTCGATGAGACTAGCACCTCTGTGAGCTTGCCATGTTCATGCCCTTGACGAGTATAGGCAGATAGCCAAGGTCTCAAAGCAATAGGAATATCGCGAGAGGAGTAAAGAGTGCCTGATATGGAAAACTTCCCGCATCTTCGACATTCTATCTCATAGGCGTCTTTGTCAGCCTGGCGAGTCGCTGAAAGCAGTTCGGCATCACACAGAGGACAGGGAGAGGCCTTTCCTTTGCTCATGTTCATTGGTTAGCCGAAATGGAGTGTGGAAGCATCCTGCCTCTTGCAGATCTCATGGTCCACTCGTGTTACAAGAGATGGTAAGGTGAGGCTTGCAAATAGGCCTCGAAAGAATCTGTTGCCAAGAATTTCCATGCCTGAGAGTAACACCGCTTGACATTGCTTCGAAGCTCAGGGCTTCTTTGCCACCACCTTGCCGTTTTCCCACACGTAGATGGGCGTCCCATACATCTTGGCGGTTTTCCGAGCCGCCTTGGCAGCTCGGCGGAGTGCGCGACCGACAGCCTCTGAAAAGGCTTTAGTCTCTTTCTTCCTTGTTGCTTTCCTCATGGGCCTTCCTCCAGCAGTCGTGGAGCGTCTCCTGAATTTTCATAGACCGACCAGGTATCGGCCAGTGGACGATAGAGCGTCTGAAAGTTGTGCCAGCTCCTATGGAAACGCCGTATCACATCTACGCGCGGGACATTATGTCCACCTTGTTCGACTCTAGCTGCTACTCGTTGTAGTGCGAGTTGGGGGGATGACAGCGAAAGAAATACGATTCTGATCGCGTACCCCGTTGCTTTCCAGTTCTTCAGGAGATGCAGATAGGTTTTCCCACTGAGCGTGCTTTCAAAAGAAAAGTTTCTTCGTGATTTGGCCAAACGGGATAGCTTTTGTAAGAGAAGTCGTCCAGCTTGCCTTGCCGCTAATTCTGGGCGGAGTGGTGACAGGCCATTAGCGATGAGGTCGGCGTTGACAAAGTGGACCACGGCGCCTTCGCGTGGAAGAAATTCTCTCGCGAACGTGGTTTTCCCCGAGCCATTTGGCCCGGCAATAAGAATGCAACGCGGGTGTCGAACCGGTCGGTCGTCCACTGCCACGATCAGCCAGCGACAGGCTGCTGGTACTCCACTTCGATCTTGAAGCCCAGATCCTCGATCATGCCCCACACTTCGGGAGCCGGTGCTCCTGGTGTCGTCAGGTAGCCGTTTACGAAGACGGAGTCGGCGGGATAGAGCGCCAATGGTTGAAGGCTACGCAGGTTGTGTTCCCGGCCGCCCGCGATGCGGATTTCAGTCTTGGGATGGAGGAACCTAAAGAGACAGAGCACTTTCAGACAGCGCTGTGGGGTCAGCTGGTCGCAATTCTCCAGGGGTGTCCCTACGACAGGATGCAGGGTATTCAAGGGAATCGAATCCGGCTTGACGTCACGAAGCGCCATCGCCAGCTCGATCACGTCCTCGTCCTTCTCACCCATGCCGACGATGCCGCCGGAGCAGATTTCCAATCCCGCCGCACGCGCGTTCTTGATCGTCGCCAGCCGGTCTTGGAAGGTGTGAGTCGTGCAGATCGACGCGTGGAAGGCTTCGCTGGTATTGAGGTTGTGGTTCACGCGATCAACCCCGGCTGCTTTCAGGCGCTTGGCTTGGGATTCACTCATCAGGCCGAGTGAGCAACAGATCTGAATCGGGATTTCCTGCTTGATGGAGCGCACGGCTCCCGCGATTTCATCGATTTCCCGATCCAGCGGGCTGCGCCCGCTGATGACGATGCAGTAGCGCTGGGCTTTGGAGGCGGCGGCTTGTCGCGCACCGTCGATCATCTTCTTTTGTGGCAATAAGTTGTACCGCTCGATCGGGGCGGTCGAAATCGAAGACTGCGAACAATAGTGGCAGTCTTCCTGGCAGGCACCGCTCTTGGCATTCTGCAGCATTTGGAGACGGACGGTTCGGCCGAAGTACGTGGAACGCACTTGAAAAGCCGCATGGAGCAAGGCCAGCAGGTCATTATCCGGTGCCGTCAAGACGGCATGGCATTCTTCTGTCGTCAGAGGCTGGTCGTGGAGCGCTTTGTCCGCCCAAGTCATATAGCTCATGAAATCCTCAACAAGATTGCAAGGTGGTGGTCCGTTCCCTGATTGTCGGTCGGTCCAATCGTAAGGCGAATTCCCGCACGCTCGTCTAGTTGAACGTCAACACACGCCGGCGGAAAACCTACACGGTTTCAAACGGAGAAGCAATGCCTCGGTAGGGTACAGGAGGAGTGGAAGACGATTCTCCCTCTGTAGACGTGGTGGCCTGGCTGGCTTCCAGCCAGGGCAGTGCGGTGAGGGTATTCCACTTGGCACAGCCGCGGCACCGTCCCGTCCATTCGACGGATTCCAGCTGACACTGGGTGCAGATATATGGAACGATCACTCGTTTTTTGAAACTGAGGGCTTTCTTCAATTCGACGATGGCTTCCTCAAAGTGCTGCTTGCGCAAGAAGAGATTGGCCATGATCTTGTGATAGTCCAATAGATGATCTTGCGGGCCCTCGATCGTCGACAACAGATCGAACGCCTCATCCACCATTTCCAACCGATAGTAGAGCTTGCCGAGATAGAATTGGAGGACCGGATTGTGCGGGTCCTGCTGCAAGGCCTCCTGATAGACCCGAATGATTTCACTCGGTTCGCCTTGATCCAGATAGAGTTCTTCCAACCGGTGAAGAATGATGACACTTCGCGTCCGTGAATAGACCTTTTTCAGGATTTCGACGGCGTCCTTGGTTTTGCCCTCGTGAAGCAGAATCTCTCCCATGCCGATATAGGCGGGGAGGAAACTGCGGTCCTTCTTGATGGCGCCCCTGAAGTATCGCCGGGCTTTGTCGGGATGCCCACGTTCGAGCAGCTGCCGCCCGACTTCATACATGCATCCAACCAGCAGGGCTTCTTCCGCCTGTTTCTCCGGGGCGGGAAGATTGGCTTTGATCAAGCGGTGTTGTATCTCCAACGCATCGCTCCATCGTTCCATGCGGATGTTGAGATTCCGTTTCCGAATGAGCGCCGTCAGATTGTCCGGTTCGATCTTGAGGATTTTTTGCAGCGTTTGAAGCGCTTCCTCGTAGCGCTTGGCGTCTTCCAGATCTTTGCCCAATTCCAACAGGACTTCGATGTTTCGGTCGTCCACCCGCTGCGCCTGCTGATGAAGCCGGATGGCTTCAGGAAAATTCTGTTCTGATCGGTAGATGTTCCCCAGCCACAGGAGCGAATCGACGCGATTGGGATCGATGGCCAGCGCCTTTTCCAAAAGTGAGATGGCCTCCATCGTACGTTTCGACATGAACGCATGGGTTCCGTCTCGGTGGAGCGTATCAACTTTCTCCTTACGACGGAGCAGGCGATTACTGCGCCAGTTCAAAATCAGGTGTGCGGTTTGCTGCACTCCCACCACAAGGGTCGCGAGGACGGCTCCAAAGGCCATGGAAATCAAGGAGAGGGTGACAGGACTGAGCTCAAACTCCGTCCCTGGCCCGGTATGGACGACGACGGTTCCGGGATTCAGTTCACGGAAATAACTGTAGATGAACACGCCGGCGCTGATGAAAAAAATGGTGGTCAGGAGTTTGAACATGGCCTAGCCGCTTCTTGAAACTACTTTTTTGAAGCCACGAACACTTGATCCCTTGGAAGTCACAGACCGAATCAGGATAGCCCGCGGGACGTCCAAAAGCCATCCGGCAAGACGGCAGTGAGCGAAGAGGCGACACGTCGTACTTTTCTCCGCATATTGAGCCTCTGCGCGACGCGAGAACGGCTGGAGGACTTTTTCAACATCCTGCTAAACCATCTTCCGTGACGCCGCTGTCTGGATCATGTGTTTCTTCGGTGTGGCAGCCGAAGCCGGGGCATGGTCGGGAACCGGGATAGACCGTGCGTCGCTCCAGAGCCGCTCAAGGGCATAGTGCGACCGTAGCTCCTGTTTGAAGACATGGGCGACGACATCGCCACAGTCTATCAAGACCCATTGGCCCGATGTTGTCCCTTCAAGACTCAAGGGCCGTTGGCCCACGCGGGAGAGTGCATCGACAACGGAATCGGCGATTGCGCGTGTCTGTCGGTCTGATTCGGCCGACCCAATAACCAGGTAATCGGCGATTGAAGTAAGCGGGGCGACGTGGAGGACCTGGACATCAAGAGCCTTCTTGTCGAGCATCGCCCTGGCGACGGCGAGAGCAGTGGCCTTAGATGCGCGTGTGATTGCGTTCCTCCTGATAAAGGCTATTAGCGAGTATATAGGATTCTACCGAGGGGGGCAACATATTTGCCAGCGGGAGTCCGTTCCGAACCCTCCATCGTATTTCTGACGCTGAGGTCGGACAGGGGGGGAGAGCCAGGCAGGTGATCCCCGGACAGGAAGGAATGAGGATGTCGTGCCGGTTCAGCGCGCCACTGTCGAGCCGGGCGAGGGTCTGTGGATTGAGGCCGGGAAGCAGAGACATCTCGGCCAGTGCTTGGAACGATCGTTCCGGTCGAGGAACAACCACGAAATGGCAAATCGCCAACAGCTCCTGCGGGTCTTTCCACATCGGGAAATCGAGAAATGCGTCAAGACCGATGATGAAGAACAGCTCCGTGGCGGACCCATACTGTTGTTGCAACACCCGCACGGTATCGATGGAGTAGGATTTTCCCTTTCGCTGCATTTCAATGTCCGATACCCTGAAAAACGGACTGTCCGTGATAGCCAGGCGTACCATGTCGAGGCGAGCCGTGGCCGGAGCCAGGGAGCCGTCCCGTTTGTGGGGCGGATCACCGGTCGGGATGAATAGAATCTGGGAGAGCTGCATCCGTTCATGGACGAGACGGGCAATGGTCAGGTGGCCGTTGTGAATGGGATTAAAGCTTCCACCCAGTAGTCCGAGGCGTTGTAGAGGTGAGTGCCGGGTGATCGCCTCGCTGAGCGGGCGAAGCGAGGCGAGTGCTGGGTTCCGAGGCTCGGGACTAGAAGAATTCATGACTCAGGACTCAGCACGCCAGGCTTGGCACTACAGGATGACCAGATTGTCTCGGTGGATGACTTCCTCGTACTCTTGGGGACCGAACTGGTCATGAATGTCCGCCGTCTTGAGCCCTTTCATCTGACGCAATAAGTCGGATGACACGTTCACGAGGCCTTTGGCGAACTCCTTCCCGTCTGCATCGAGACAACTGACGGGATCGCCGGCTTCAAATGATCCCGTCACCCGGAGGATACCCGATGCCAGAAGGCTTTTCCCCCGATGGGTCAGGGCATCCACGGCACCCTGGTCCAGATGGATCTGGCCGCGAGCGCGAAGCGTGAAGGCAATCCAATGTTTACGGCTGTTGAGCCGCCGTTCACGAGCAAGGAAGAGGCTTCCGCCTGGCCCGCCACCGAGGACCGTCGGGAGAAGCCCGGCTTGCTCGCCATTGAGAATCAACGTCGGAATTCCATATTCCCCCACTTTCTTGGCGGCCCGCAGTTTGGTTGCCATGCCGCCTGTCCCTTCGAATGTACTGGAAACTCCGGCCAAGCACTCGATATCTTGTGTGATCTCCTCGATCAGCGGAATCAATGTGGCGGACGGATTTTTACGGGGGTCTTCCGTATAGAGGCCGTCGACATCGGAGAGAATCACCAATAAGTCGGCATCGGCCAGGTGGGCCACTTCACTGGCGAGGGTGTCGTTGTCGCCGACTCTGATTTCATCAACTGCGACGGTATCATTTTCATTGATGATCGGCACGATGCCGAAATCAATGAGTGCCGCAAGGGTATGGCGGGCGTTGAGAAACCGGCGACGGTCAGCGAGATCCTGATGGGTGAGTAGAATCTGCGCCACTTGAGTATGGACGCGTTCAAACGCTTTTTCATAGGCCCACATGAGCCGACTCTGTCCCACCGCCGCTGCCGCCTGCTTGATCGGGAGACTCTTAGGATACTCCTTCAGCCCCAACTTTTTGATACCGGAGACAATGGCACCGGAAGAGACCACCAGGACTTCACGACCTTGCGTTCGGAGAGTGGTGATTTCGTCGGCCAATCGTTCAATTTGTAGAGGGCGCAGACCTTCCGCGCGCGAAGCGATTAGGCTGCTGCCGATCTTGATGATGATCCGCTTGGCTTGTCCTAAGACCCTGTCTCGCATGGTGCTTTTCGTATATGATCGACCCGTTTCCCAAGGTACGTGATCAAGTCATCGAGCCCTTTGTTGGCCGCGGAGGAAATCGGCAAGCAGGGATAATTGTTGAGACGGCAATAGGTTTGCAGCTCGGCAAGCCGTTCGCTCGTACCGATCACATCGATCTTGGTCGGCACGACGGCGAATGGGCGGGTGGCAAGCCCTTCGTCATAAGCGACAAGTTCTCGCCGCAAGGTCTCGAAGCTGACGATGGGGTCGTCAGGAGCCCATTCCGAGACATCGACCAAATAAAGCAAGAACGCAGTGCGTTCGATGTGGCGAAGGAACTGGATCCCCAGTCCTTTTCCTTCGTGAGCACCCTCGATCAAACCTGGAATATCGGCTACGACGAAACTTCGGTCGGATCCCCATCGAACCAGACCGAGATTGGGAATCAGGGTGGTGAAGGGATAATCAGCGATCTTGGGTCGGGCCGCTGAAATGGCGGCGATGAGGGTCGATTTGCCGGCGTTGGGGAACCCCACCAGCCCGACATCGGCGAGCAGCTTCAACTCGAGCCGCAAGGATCGTTCTTCACCCGGCGTTCCGGGAGTGCACTTCGTCGGCACCCGATTGACGGAAGTGGCAAAGTTGCTGTTGCCTTTCCCGCCACGTCCTCCTTGGGCGATGACGGCCGTTTGGCCGTCATCGATGAAATCCGCGAGTAATTCCTTCGTCTGATCGTCATAGACGATGGTGCCGACAGGAACAGTGATGGTCAGGTCTTCGCCGGAACGACCCGTGCAATTGGAGCCTCCGCCGTTTCGTCCGTCTTGCGCCTCATAATGGTTCAGGTAACGGAGATCGAGCAGGGTCGTCAATCGATGAGAGGCTCTCATGATGATGTCACCACCGGCGCCTCCATCACCACCGTCCGGACCTCCGCGAGGCACAAACATCTCCCTCCGGAAACTGCAGATGCCGTTTCCGCCGCGACCGGCTCGTACCGTGATATGTGCTTCATCGACAAACATGTTCTGTCAACGTTCCGCGGGCGGTATGGCAACGACGATGGGAAAGTATACCCGACCCTGACCGGAAGGGGAGAGGGAATTTATCCAGCTGGTTTGGAGCGCAGAGGAGAAAAAAGAATCAGGATTTGGCCGGAACAGGATATACGCTGACTTTTCGTCTGCCGCGTCCACCCTCGAACTTCACGACACCGCTCATTCTCGCGAACAGGGTATGGTCTCTTCCCAAGTCCACATTGAATCCAGGGAAAAATTTGGTGCCGCGCTGGCGGACAATAATGCTGCCGGCCGTCACGGTCTGACCACCATAGGCCTTCACGCCCAAATACTGGGGATTACTGTCGCGACCGTTCCGTGAGGATCCGCCACCCTTGTTTGTTGCCATGGTAAGTCCTTCTTATGGTCTTAAGGCTTTAGGCCGTCGCTATAGCTTTAATCAGCAGCTGCGTGAACCCTTGTCGGTGCCCACGGGTCCGGCGATAGTTCTTCCGGCGCTTCTTCTTAAACACGGTAATCGACCGGGTCCGACCCTGCCGCACGATTTCGGCGGTTATTTTGGCTCCGTCGATAAAAGGTTGTCCGATCAGAATGCCGGCATCGCCATGAACGAGGCGGACCTTGTTGAGTTCCACCTGAGCTCCAGCGTCTCCCGAAAGCCGTTCAACCTGAATCGTCGTGCCAGCTTCCACTCGATATTGTTTTCCGCCTGTTTCAACGATCGCGTACATACATCCCTTCTCCGATCTTAAAGAACGGTTCATTTAACATGGGGATAGAAGAGGTGTCAAGCCACACGAGGAACGTCCGAAGATCAGTGATCACACGGAGTCCCCTCTTTAGAGGGCTAGGAGGGAGATCATGCCGCCACGTATGCTCAGCGCCAGTATTGCGATAGCAGGCGTTCAGTATTCTTGCGATCCACACGGAGATACCGACCATATCATGTCTCACGCCAACAAGTTTGTGATCCGGACCTATCATCGGATTCCTGTTCGCTGTGCCGCGTACTATCTGGGCGGAGATTTCCTCGGAAAAGGAACGGTGATGAATCTGTGTCGTAACGGCTTCCGTGTCTTGGGCGATCATCAAGTGGTCCCCGGGATGGAACTGGTCGTCCGACTCACCCTTCCCGACACAGATGAGCCGGTCGAGATCCGGCGCGTCGTTGTTCGATGGGTGCGGGGTCTGTTGTTTGGCGCCAAGGTTGTGACCATGAGCCCGGAGGGAGAAGATCGAGTCGGAACGTTTCTGAGTGCTCGCCTGCGTGCCTATTGCGCCTCTTCGTAATTCTCCATTCAGCCGACAGCACATGGCTCCCGGCCAGTCACTGGTCGGTGATGTAATCTTCTCTGTGTAAAAGACGAA
>LVWS01000029.1 GCA_002083365.1 Nitrospira sp. SG-bin1
TCGTGTAAACATGAATTAATCAGACGTTCCTTAAGTTTTTCGAATGTAGGACAGACAGATATATACGGGGGTGAGGTGGGAGTCGAGTTCCTCGCCACGTCATGGCTAACAGGATTCGTGAATTATGCCACGGTTCATGTACATCAAACTTCCAATCTTGTCCAAGCTCAGAATTTCGGCTCTACCCGCGGGGCGCCTTCGCATAAGGTCAACGCTGGCTTGCGCGGTGAATGGGAGAACGGTCTGAGCGCGGAGACACTCGTTCATTTTGTGTCTTCCGCGAGTTATCCGGTCAATCCCGCTTATCAGTTTTTCGGTCCAACGTTCGGCTTCACTTCGCCAGTTAACGATGTAGGGAGCTACACACTGTTGAACATGCGAGGAGCCTATCGTTTTTGGCATGACAGAGCGGAAGTGGCCGTGTCTGTCTTTAACGCCTTGAATGACCGGCACAAAGAGAACCCCATCGGCGAAATTATTGGAAGCCGTGTCATGGGATGGCTAACGCTAAGGTATTAAACGCCGGATCGGAATACGGCGCCATTTGAATTGCTCTCTATGACCTCCAATCCTAATATGACTGAATGCCTTTACTGTCGCAGTTCAGGCAATGGCGGAGACTTGAACGACAAGAAACGCTCCTTGTTACCTTTGTCTGATTTCAGCGCCGTTGATACCAATGACAATCCCAAAAAGTTAATAAAGTATCTCGAGAAATCAAACTTGGCCCCGCTTGCCAAATTCAGCCGGATGCACCTTATTCACATTTTACAGCCAAGAGTGGGAGACCATATTCTTGAAATCGGCTGTGGGATAGGGTACACCGCGCAAGCACTTGCAAAGAAGGTTGGCACCTCTGGCCGGGTTATTGCCATCGACAGCAGTAGCACAATGATTCATGAATCACTGAAACGCGCCCGCCCATTGCCAAGAAACTTAGAGTTTCATCTCGGGGACGCGCACGTCTTGCCATTTAAACGGGAAAGGTTTGATGCCTGCATTTCGGTTTCTACGTTCATCCATCTTGCCAGCCCCCGAAAGGCTCTCAAGGAAATATTCAGAGTTCTGAGGCCAGAAGGGCGCCTGGCCATACTTGAACCAGATTGGGATACATTTGTAATAGAGGTTGGTGATGCTCATCTATCAGAAAAGGTTATCAGAGTGATCCGTGGGAGCGTTCCAAACAGTGGAATAGGACACCAACTGCCAATCCGCTTGCGGCAAAGCGGCATGAAAGTTGTTTCTGTAGATGCCGCTACTCTGCTTGCATCTGACTTTCTTTCGGCAAATGATGCCTGGAGAATTGAGGCAAGTCTTCAACGAGCGGCTATATCAGGAATACTGTCATCCGTTGACGTTCAAAAAACGATGAAACAACTTAAATTGGCTAGTCGATGCGGCTCGTTCTTCGCAGCATCAACTGGTTTCGCTGTTATCGCAATCAAGCCGTCAAGCGGTGATGAATGATCGATACCACTAAGCACTGAGGTTGAAAACATGTCATATGCATCAAAGAGAAGCCTCGTTGGCCAGGGACTAAGCCCGCTTCACGCTTAGTTTTATTTACTACATAATTATGAGGAGGTTAAACAATGCCCCCCAAAAAGCGCAGGAGCGCTAGCAACGACATGAGCACCAAACTTATCGACGCACTTCCACCGCCTCTTAAGATGCGCTTAAACTCACCTCGACTGAAAGACTTAACATTCCGCGATATTAGTATCGTAAGTAAAACATTTAGAGCATTTCAGGATGACGATTCGATCGCCTACGGGAAAAAGGTACCGGTGTGTTTACCTTGTGGCACGTGGCCATGATAATGAATTGAGTACTTGTCGCTATGAGAATGGCGTCAGCTGTAGCTAACTCGATTTCTTGAGCTGAAAGCATATAGTGGACAACTCATCTACCTTCAGGAATATGCGACTGGTCTCTCTGCCGGTTCAGATTATTCAAATACCTGAAGGCATCATTCTCAAGCGCGGATCAGTCGAAACGATAATTACAGGAACAGGGGCCTGCGAATCCGTGAAGATAGTCTTGGAGCAGACCGCCAGAAATGGGGGAGCGACTGTGGAAGCAATTCACAGTCGCTTCGCTCGGTCTTCAAGACGTTACGTATCAAAACTGCTCTCTGAATTGATCGATCGACGCTTTTTGATGGCTGAGAATTCCATTTCCCATACTGATGTGACGGACGAAAGGAATCAGCTGGGAGTCTATCATTGGCATTTCAATCTATCTAATCAGACTGCGATGGAACGATTGAAACAGATCCGGTTTGCCATCCTCGGCATTAATAGCGTATCACGGCAGCTGGTACGTACTCTGCAAGTCTGCGGGCTGAACAACTTGTGCGTCGTTGACCATGTCTCTCATCGAAACCCACATTTTTTTGACGAGGCAGGTTCCCTGCGACGGAACGAGTGGTCGCGTCCGCTGCCTAACCCAATAAGATCCAATGCAGAATTCACGGTGCAGTCTATTGATTGTCTTGTGGCCACATCTGACGTGGGAAGCCTTGCTATCTTCTCTGAGTGGAATAAGCAAAGTCTCGAACATGGCAGTCACTTCATGCCAGTTATCTTAAAAGACATGATTGGATATGTTGGACCAATGATTGTCCCCGGGGAAGGCGCCTGCTATGACTGTCTGTTGACCCGTATGAGTAGTAACTCGATTCATCGGGAGATCGACAAACTTGTTGAAGATGCCGGTCATGAGCACGGCCGCGTTGTCGGATTCCATCCCGCGATGGCATCGGTTCTTGGTGATATAGCCGCCTTTCAGCTCACTGCATTCTATTCACAAATTTCTGTTGGACGCGCGATCGGTCAACTCCTTGAAGTGAATCTCCTCGGATCAACGATGAAGGAACGAGCTGTTCTCAGGGTTCCGCGTTGTGCGGCCTGTGGCCTTTTGCGCCAGAAAGGTCGCACGAATCTATACAAGACCGTCCTTCAACCTTAATTTGGTGTCAATTGGATAGTCCGAGCTTAGCCTCAGACGCTCTACTGAATGTCTTGGCTTTCCTTGTTGATGACAAGGTCGGAATCATTCGAACCCTCAAAGAGGATAGAAAAGAAGCGGGCGCGCCAGACTTTGTCTACCATATCGCACAAACGTGTGACATCGATGCAATTAGTCCTGGGCAAAACGCCAAGGCTTTCTTGGCCGCAGGGGTAGCAATTGATCGAGAAACATCCCTCTTGAAGGCGGCTGGCGAAGCAGTGGAACGTTACTGCGCAGCTCAATATGTTAGTGAACACCTTCCATTGGCATCGAGCAGGTCGGCGGCTTTCCCTTGTATGCATCCTCGGGAATTTGCGCTATATACGCCGGAACAATACAAACATCGTCGGTTTCCATATAAACCTTTTACAGAGACAACGCCTCTTCGTTGGAGCCAAACACTGGATCTCTTGACTGGTGAGACAATTTACGTGCCTGCAGCTATGATCTATCAGCCATACCTCTACAATAGAAAGTCAGGTGAAGATCCAATTTTTCCGCAGATGTCTACTGGCCTCGCATGCCATACCAATCCAACTCTTGCTGCGCTAACGGCACTCAATGAAGTTGTGGAACGAGACGCAGTAGCTATTACTTGGCAGGCCCAAAATGAGCCGCCGCACATTCGTGTTGAAACCTTAAGCCAGGAAAATCGTGACATTGTTAAGCGACTGGAAAGACCAGGTGCCGAAATTACAATTCTGTACCTTGCCATGGATCACGGTATACCCGTCATCCTCTCCTCAATGCAAAGCCATGTCTCTGACGCACCTGCTCTTGCGGTAGCAGCTGCTGCTCACTTAGATACGGATCGCGCTATTAGGAAAAGCTTAGAGGAACTCGGGCAAACTTGGTCGTTTGCACAATGGCTAAAGACAACAAATCCAAAATTTTCACCGGGAAAACGATGGCTACATGTTGTAGACCCAGAAACACATGCCTTAATGTATTGCAATCACACTTATGCGGGTTATGCACAGTTCTTGTTTAACTCACCGAAGCGAATGGCTTGCGATGAAATTCCAAACTGCTTCAAGGATGAACCAACCGCCGATCTCCGGCTCTCCGTAGAAAAAATAAATCGAGTGAACCATAGGGTATTGCTCGCAGATATCACAACCGATGATGTGCGCCATTTGGGACTCTTTGTAATGCGGGCGGTCATCCCTGGCTTTCATCCTCTTTTCATGGGTCATCTGTTACGTGCCCTCGGAGGCACAAGGCTTTGGGAGGTTCCCCAACGCCTCGGGCACAGAGGTATAAGCCGAGGATGCGGGGACAATCCATTTCCCCACCCATTTCCATAATGACTGCCATGTTGTCACGAAAAACGCAAAAGACGTTGTTTTTCTCGGACGAAGAAGCGGTACTGTGGGAAACATTCAGCGAAAACTCTAAACTCGTTAGGTCGTCTAGATGCGAAACAGACATGCACGAGCAGGAGCGCCTTATTACCCTAAATGAATCTTTGCCATTTGAAGGGTTTCCCGTCGTTCCACTACCCACTCGGCTTCCGGCGCTTGATATGCCACTCCGTAAGGCGATCGAATCTCGTGTGTCTCTCCGGGAGATGATCTTACAACCAATGTCGCTTATGCATTGTGGGGCATTACTTCACTTCGGATACGGCGTGAAGCGAGCAGGCGGTGGCCTGTTTGGACGCAGTTTTCGTGTCGTTCCATCCGCCGGTGCACTCTATCCATTGGAGATTTTTGTACACGCGAAAGCGGTCGAAGGTCTTACTCAAGGACTATATCACTATAATCCTCCCAAACATCACTTAAGACTACTGAAGATCGGCGACCTTTCAGAGCAGATTAGCGAGGCACTGGTTCAGAACGCTATCCCATTTAGGGCCTCTGTCATTGTCTTTATTGCCGCAATGTTCGAACGCACTGTCATCAAATATGGGAACCGCGGTTACCGATTTGTCATGCTCGAGGCCGGTCATGTGGCACAAAACATCAACCTCGTCTCGGAGTCCCTTGGGCTCGGATGCCTCAACATCGGCGGATTCTTCGACCACGATATTGATCGCTTACTCGGACTAGACGGATTAGGGCAGACTTCAATTTATATGATTGCTGTCGGGGGACATAGGCATTCACATTCTTTACATTCGCGAAGAAGAGTTAGGAGAACACAACATGTCAACACTGATTGACAATTTTAGAACAATTTACTCCAACCTTATCGCGCAAAAGGATTTTTTCGAGGTAGGTCCAGGTGTCTATCCTGCCTTGGGCGTAACAAGCAACGATGAGATGAAGCAGAGAATTGAAGAGCAACTGCAATCCAAGTATTGGCCCAAGATTTATCGCAAGGCATTTCTCGAAGTGCTACTTGAGCACTATGATGCAATCGACAAAAAATGCATGTCCGACAGAAACCCATATTGGTTTCGCCTATACCTAAGCATGCTGACCAATGCCGCGCTACAACCAGATCCTAGGAGCAAGGTAGACGGCCAAATCCGCTGTCTACAAGCCCTAGTTTCTGATCTGTATAAATCGTTTACCGTCTCAAGAAGTAAGCTGGGCAACCTTCCTCCGCTTCAGCAGGTACTCCCTCCACTGGTTACTTTTACTGGCTACATTGCTGCAGAACCGGTAGGGCTGCCTCCTAACCCGTGGCAGAGCGAGTACCCAGCGCCTCCGTTCATGTTACACATTGATCTGGTACAGGATCTCGATCCAAAAATTGAAGTAGGGATCATGAACATGTCGCCAGGATTCAGAGAACACCCAATGCTCTGGAGCTTGCTCACTCATGAAGTGGCTGGACACGCAGTCTTGAATGCGGATAGGCTCTTACTCCGTCAGATCTCTAGAGAGGTAAGGCAACTTTTTTCTAATAGAAACCCAATTTTAGGTTCTCTTTGGTATCACTGGTGTGAGGAAGCAGCTTCAGATATCTGCGGAATGCTAAACATGGGACCATCGTTCGCGATAGGTGCTTTTCTCTTTTACACAGCGATATCGGCCCTTATTGAAGTGCCTCCCAAAAGGCTTAGTCAAAGCAGTCCACCCAAACTCGAAAATGCTGCTCACATATTCCAAGACAGCAACATTATTGATTACCATTATCCTGAAATTTTGATGCCTCACTTACTCATGGGCGCAATAGAACACATGGATGAACTGTCCCACAGGATCCGTTTGCAATATCTTGATATGATCAGGGAACTAACTAAATACTGCACGGGTACCCAGGTAACACTAGAATTTCCTACCGGAGCTTTAGTTCCCGGCGAGGATGAAGCTAATATTAAACTACAGGACAAATACGACCTAGATGAGATGCAGGCAGCGGCGCATGCGGTGGGAGGCTTCTTAGTCACGAAAGAATTTAGAGCACTGAATCAAAATAATCTACAGGCCCTTGAGACTTGGGACAATGCGGACGAAGAGAGAGCTCAGCTTGTAGCAGCACGTTTGAAGGGCAGTGGATCACTTGACGACATCCTTGAAAGAGATGATGAAGATGAGTTTGATGATGGATGCCTTCTAGCAGGAGCTATGCTCGCCCTAATAGAAAAACCCGAGAAGTATTATGATCTTAATAAGCTTCTCACAAAAGCTCTCGAACGGAGTTACAGAACTGACAAGATCCTACATAAGACTTGAAAAATATTCTCCCGAAGGGTGGCTTAATGCCTCATCTCTTGCCAGGTAGGAACCTATTTGGGGGGCGTATGTCATCGGCCAACTATGCTTGAGAGATTTCCTAGACGTGTAAGTGCTGAAACTTAAACTGAGAGTCCGGTAGAGTTCTCGTCTTTACGGAAGAAGTAGATTATGACGACGGGATGTATCGAAAGCCTGCCAGCGATGGGCTATAGCCGTGACAGCTTCTACCGCCACACCCGTATAAAGATGGGGCGCACCCCCAGACCAATGGAATCTCTTTGCTCGATCGAGCGATGTGTTAATATAATCAAATTGGATTCAGCAAAGAATCCTTTTAGATTCACGTAAACCTGTGTTTCTAAGCTCCCCCATACGAATGTAACCTTCAATAAGTTGGAAATCTACAGTTTTACCCCCGATCTGGTTGGTAATCCCCTGCATGGCATACGGATTGCTGGTTCTCATCAGTAGTACTCTATTTGGATGCCACTCACACACACCTGTGAGAGGAAGGATTGTGTCTTCCGCGTAGAAGATGACTTATTTCGTGTTTGAGAGGAATTGGTCTAGCACTTAAAAGTCTGGCGGAAATGTGACTCAATTGGCAGGTCACTTTGGAGAAACAGTTCAGATGCCTTAAGAACCGACGATGTCAGCTCTACTCCTGGAGATGACTCACCGCATTTTCTGAGCCAATAAAGCAGCCCTTTCCCGGTGGATTGGTGACGTGATCGAAGATGCTTCGACCGAAAGGGAGCAAGCTACAGGCAACCGCTTCACGGAGGAACTCGAATTCCGTAAAGTCTGGAAACTGCCTCGTGGAGACCCTCGCTTTTTCTCACCAGTTTTTAACCCTCCTACATCGTCCCAAAATGATGCAGATGGCAGCCTTTAGGCGTCAAAAGGCCTCACGTGCCGCTCCACGGAATGATGCGCTTTTTGCAAGCACTGGAAGCGCATTGTCATTATTCGTGGCAGCTCAGCTAAAAGAACATACATGGCACGATACCAGCAGATTCCTCCCCTTACTTGTCTTGTCCTCGCCCTCATCTTTGTGATGATTTCCCCACTTGCCGCTCAGACTGAAAGTCAAAAGAAGGAGCTGACTACGCCATTCGACCACGGTGTTCCCGCCGAACTCCAACTGCTCAAAGAAGAAGAAACGGTCAGCATCGCCTCGCGCTACGAACAACCGATTTCCCAGGCCCCATCAAATGTCTACGTGATCACCGACGAGGATATTCGGCATTCCGGCGCCACAGACCTGCCAACCATTTTGCGCCGTATACCGGGTATCGAGGTCATGCAAGTGACGGGCGCGGACTTCAACGTCAGTATTCGGGGAGACAATCAGTTGAACGCCAACAAGTTGCTGGTGATGGTCGACGGACGTTCGATCTATGTCGACATGCAGGGCGGGCTATCTTGGAAGAACATTCCCGTGACGTTGCCGGAAATCAAACGCATCGAGGTGCTGAAGGGGCCTGCCTCGGTGATGTATGGGTTTAACGCCTTCGACGGGGTCGTCAACATTATCACCAAGTCCCCCCACGAGATGACCGGGACAACGGTCCAATTCGGCGGAGGCGAACTCGGCACGATCGCAAGCGCCGCCATCCATGCCGGCACATACGGCAGATTGGGGTATCGTCTGTCGTTCGGTCATGACCAGAACAACCAATGGCGCAATCGGGACACCTTAGCCTTTCAAAACAATAAGATTCATGTACAGACCGACTATGCGGTGACGGCCGACTCGAGGATACGGTTCTCCGGGGGATGGGCGGACGCCAACCGCCACGATGGGCCGGTGTTTAACTTACAAACGCCTTCGACTCCGCTCACCCAAAGCTTTGCCGACATCAGTTACGAACGCCCCAACTTCTATGCTCGTGGCTGGTGGACACAGAACGATCTGAACGCAGATTTAATCATGCACCGGTTCCTGAACAATCGCCTTCAAGAGGTCAACCAATTCGGCGAACCGAGCCTGGCCTTTCTGACCAACACCTATAATTTGGAAACTCAGCACAGTCTGGACCTTTGGCCGAACAATCGGCTTACCTATGGAGCCAACTATCGTCTCAATGCTGTGTCGGGGAATGGAGTGGCCAACACCAGCCAGGAGACCCGCTTCGGACTCTATCTACAAGACGAATGGAGATTCACATCTCGACTCAGCCTAATTGCAGGCGTCCGATACGATCTGAACTCCTTCATCAACCCGACAATCAGTCCACGTTTGGCTCTCCTCTTTGCCATTGCGCCTGAGCACACGCTACGCGCGACGGTATCAGTCGCCTATCGGCCGCCGACGCTCTTCGAGCGTGAGAGCATCGCGCGGTTTATCACGACGCTTCCACCACCGTTCCCTTCCCCGGGACCATTTCCGCTTATGGGGTCTCAAACACTGAAGCCGGAGCAGATCGTCTCGTACGATCTTGGCTATCAAGGCTGGTGGTTCAAACACCGCCTGCGGGTGCGAGCTGATCTCTTCTTCAACCATATTTCAGACTTGATCAACTTCGTCACCGTCGGAACGACACGCACGTTTGCCAATGGAGGAGTGGCCGACATTTACGGCGGGGAAATGGGGGCCGAATTCCTGGCAACTCAGTGGCTGAGTGGATTCGTGAACGCGTCCTATCAGCAGATCGGGCAAACATTCGTGGGAGTCGGCCGACGGGGTGGCCCAGCGTGGAAGGTGAACGCCGGATTGCGGGGCGAGTGGGAGAACGGCTTCAATGGCGAGGCGACTGTGTACTACGTCAGCTCAGCCACCTACCCGGTGATTGAGACGTACCAGCTCTTGGCTTCGTTCGGCGCGACCGTGCCGAATTCTCGTGTGGACGGCTACACCCTGTTCAACTTGCGAGGCGCGTATCGCTTCTGGCAACAGAAATCGGCGGGAGGATACCTGCGGGACGCCGAAGTGGCGGTGACCGCTTTTAATGCTTTGAACGACACACACAAGGAACATCCCTTGGGCGATGTGATCGGGAGCCGCGTTATGGGTTGGCTCACGGTGCGGTATTAGCGCGATTGGAGAAATGTGCTAGCATGCATTATATTTAGTTACCCTAACTTTATATTGGATCGCGGAGCCCCTGCGCTCTGCTCGACGTCATTCATGATCGCTCGTATTTTAGGAGACCGGGAACAGGCATGGGAGCGCTCCTCACGCGCCTGGTTGACATTTCTCGCGGTCATTGCGCTCTTGTACTGTTTCCCCGATCGCGCTCAGGCGGCCGGCATGGAGATCGCCATCCTGAAATCGTCCGACTTAAAAGCCTACACGGAAGCCGTCGATGGCTTCAAAACGACGGCGCCCAGCGGCTCCACCTATATTGAATATGACTTGCGAGGTGACCTCGAACGAGGAAAGCAGCTTGCCCGGAAGATTCGCGCTTCGGACGCTTCCCTGGTGATTGCCGTTGGGCTCAAAGCCGCCCTGGCGGCAAAGTTGGAGATCGTCGATGTGCCGGTTCTCTACATGATGATTCTCGATCCATTGAAACATCACCTCACGGCCGTCAATATGACGGGCGTCCTACTCGACATTTCAACGGACCGTCAGTTCAAGGTCATGCGTAGATTCCTCCCAGCCCTGCGTCGGATCGGAGTACTCTTCGACCCGGACAAGACGGCGACCAAACTGAAAGAGGCCGATGCTCACGCCACGAGCCATGACTTCCAATTGCACGGGTTTCCAGTCGGCAATGAGAAGGAGGTTCCCCAGCAACTGCGGATGCTCTTGTCCGAATCGGAAGCCTTATGGCTGGTTCCGGACTCGACGGTACTCACGGATGAATCGATTCGCTTTATTCTCGAATCCGCGGTGGCCAAACAAGTCCCGGTCATCGGTTTTTCACCAGAGTTTACCCGTCTGGGCGCGCTGCTCAGCATGTCGATTGACTATGGCGAAGTCGGCCGTGAAGCCGGCCTCCTCGCCACACGTATTCTCAAGGGCGAGTTGCCGCTCCCGCTCAAGCCCGTGTCGGTGCAACGAATCAAGATCACCGTGAATCAGAAGACTGCGCGATATTTAGGTGTCACGATTCCCAAAGAGCTCGACAACATGATCGACGAAACCTATTGAGTGGACCGTTCCATGGACACTTCGGACCTTACGGCGGGACAGGACCTAGGGTTACAACCGACGACGCGGTTCTTCGGGCTGCGCGTGAAGTTTGTGATCCTGTTCAGCCTCATTCTCATCGTGACCTGTTCGTCCTTGAGCTGGTATTTCATCGAAACACGGCGTCAAGCCATGACCGACACGCTGGAAGAACTCGGTACGATCTTGCTGACCAATACCGTGCGGAACGATCATTTTAGGATTGCGGGTGTCGTGCTGGAGGATCGCGTCACGCTCGATCAATTCGTGCAGAGCCTCATGGCCATCAATCACGTCGTCTATGTGGTCATCGCCACGTCCGACGGCCGCATCCTGGACCGGCAGAGTAAGCGCGTACAGAAACCGTCCAAGAGATCTCCTCAATCAGCGTCACAGCCGATCTATCCCCATGATGAACTCTCGGAATCACTACTGCAAACTGCGCTGACTGCTCCCCTCATAACCAAGTTCGTATTTTCATCGGAGCAGACTCTCATTCCTCAGGACGCATCGTCGGACTGGCTCCTTCGCTTTCTTCTAAGAAAGGAAACCTTGTATGATTTTGCCATGCCCGTCCTTCGGGACTCTTCGACGGAGACGGCCCTGCCTCGGTTGTCGGTCGAACTAGAAGAGAAAAGTCTCCCGCTGCCGACGGACAATTCTCCGGTGGTTGGTTTCGTACGTATCGGAATTACGGACGTGCAGGCCAAGGAGGCCTTATTGGTCATCGTCCGCAATGTATCGTTCCTCACGGCACTCATCATTGTGGCCGGCATTCTCAGTGCGCTTCTGCTCACATCCCGTATTACGACGCCGTTACGAAGTCTCGCTTATGCCGCCAGACAACTCGCAAAAGGGAACGATGCGGTGGCTCCGCTGGGTACATCCTCCAACGATGAGGTCGGCGAATTGACACAGGTGTTCAACGCGATGACCAAGTCCCTCCATGAGCGCAATCAAGCCATTACCATCAATCTTAATACGATCAGGCGGCAGATCAGGCAACTGACCACGGTGCATCAGGCCAGTGCCGCAGTGGCCAGCGCCAATATGCTCGACATGGACCGGCTCCTTGACACGCTGCTCCAACTGCTCTCAGAGAATCTTGGCTTTTCCAGGATGGCGGTCGTCCTGTACCACCCGGAGCAACGCTGCTGTTCGGTGGCCCACATTATTGGCGTTTCATCGGAAATTGTAGAGGCGGCGCGCCGGGTTGAGATCCCGGTCCACGAGGGCAGCACGACGGCCGATCTCCTTATTCATGGGAAGCCATTACTGATCCACGACATCGAAACCGTCGTGGAACGCTTACACCCTCCGGTACTGGAATTGCTGCGTCGTTCCGGCACCCGGTCGGTCGTTTGCGCGCCACTGCAGAGTCATGCCAAAATTCTCGGCTACCTGGCCGGTAGTCGAGGCTCGCAGCCGTGCAGCGACGAGGATCTCCATATCCTCGTCACCATCGCCGGCCACGTCGCGGCAGCTATCGACAATGCCAAAGCATACTCCGAACTCGCCGAGCTGACCCAGTATCTCGAAGAGCGCATTGTGCAACGGACAGAGGAGTTATCTCATGCCAACGCACAACTTCAAGAACATGATCGTCGCCGGACGACATTCCTCTCCGTCGTCTCCCATGAGCTCCGGACACCCATGACGGCGATCCGAAGTTTTGCCGAAAACATGTTGGACGGTGTGACAGGGCCGTTGACCGAACTGCAACATACTTACCTCACCCGCATCCAACACAATGTCTCCCGGCTCGGGAGAATCATCGTGCAACTGCTCGATTGGTCGCGGCTCGACACCAAGCAAATCCAGCTTCGTTTTGAAGCGATCAACATCCACCAAGTTGCAATGATCGTCGCGGATAGCCTACAAATGGTTGCTTCCGAGAAGAACGTGTCCCTCACGATAGTCCCGATTGAGTCCCTTCCTCCGGTACATGGCGATCGCGACAAATTGGAGCAAATTCTTTGGAATCTCATCGGAAACGCAATCAAATTCACGCCGTCCGGCGGCTGCGTGACCGTGGAGTTTTGCGTGTCCAACCCAAGTTTCGTGCAAACATGCGTCTCCGATACAGGCTGTGGGATCGACGCAACTCATTTGTCGAACATATTCGATGAATTTTCCCGAGTACCATCGGCGATGCCTGCGTCACAAGGCGCTCAACTGGGTTTGTGTATCACCAAGACATTGGTCACGATGCATCGTGGGCAGATATGGGTTGAGAGCCAACCGGAAGCCGGATCACGCTTTTACTTTACGCTGCCGGTCGTGGAGGCACACGATGAATCGAGCCGAAAACATAACGAGCTCTTGGCCTGAAGAATGGTGCATGAAGGGAATCGGGGGTATCCAGAAAGGAGAGACATTCCATGCGCGCTAGAATTCTCATCATCGATGACGACCGCGATATTCTTATGAGTTTGGAGAATCGGGTCACTTGGATGGGGCATGAACCATTGACAGCCACCAACGGCAAGGATGCGCTCCGCTTGATTCAGGAAGAAGACCCTGACCTCGTCCTGTTGGACTTAGAACTTCCGCTTGTCTCGGGGCTTGAAGTCCTCAAGCAAGTCCGCGATACATCCACCCAGAACAGTCCGACAGATGTGGACCATCAAACCCCAATTGCTTACACGACTCCGCTTATTGTCATTCTCACCGCCTACGGAACCATCGAGCGCGCCGTACAAGCCATGCAACTGGGAGCCTTCGATTTTGTGCCGAAACCATTCACGGCGGATCATCTCACCGTGGTGATCAATAAAGCCTTAGCCACCATCACCCTTCGCCGCCAGGTCGATACGCTCCGCAAGGAGGTCGATGATCAGTTCGAACCGATCGTGTCGACCAACAAAAGGATGAGCGAACAGTTGACCGTGGCCAAGCAGGCGGCATCTTCACCCGTGACCGTTTTGTTGCTTGGCGAAACGGGAACCGGTAAGGAAGTGGTCGCCCGTGCCATTCATCGGTGGAGCCCTCGTTCCACGAAGCCATTTATTGCCGTGAATTGCGCGGCCTTCCCTGAAAATCTCTTGGAGAACGAACTCTTTGGCCACGAGAAGGGTGCCTTCACGGGAGCCACCAAGCGGGAGCCGGGCAAAATCGAGATCGCCGAGGGCGGCACGCTGTTTCTCGACGAGATCGGCGACATGCCGCTCACCATGCAAAGCCATCTGTTGCGAGTCCTTCAAGACCGGACATTCTACCGAGTCGGCGGCACGCAAGAAGTGCGGACCGACGTCCGTTTTATCGCGGCCACGAACAAGGATCTGAAACAAGCCATTCGCCAAGGCACATTCCGCGAAGACCTGTACTTTCGCCTTGCCGTCATCACCATTGCCTTGCCGCCGCTTCGTGACCGGATGGACGATCTTTCTGCGCTCATCGATCATTTCTTGAACCGTCCCAGCAACGTCGGTCTGTACAAACGTTTGGCGCTTAGCGACGCCGCATTCCAGGCCCTACGACAATACTCGTGGCCCGGCAACATTCGTGAATTGGAGAACGTGCTCACTCGCGCCCTGGTCTTATGCCCCGGCGACACGATCGAGCCTGAGCATCTTTCATTGGCTGCCTTACCTCTCGTAACTCCCTCCACTCCCGCCGTGGATCAGGAGTCGAACACCGAGATACTATTTTTCTCGTACCATAAGAGCATGGACGCTTATAGCCAGAAGTTGATTGAGGCCGCTTTGCGTCGGAACGGATGGAATCAAACCAAGGCGGCTGCCGAACTCGGTCTGCAACGAACCTACTTGACCAAATTACTCCGGCAAAAGCAGATTCCCGGCAAACCGCCCACGGCTTCATCCGACTGAAGGCGTGGGCGGCACTCCTGAAATGGTTTTCGCCTCCTAGTTGGTCTGTCAGAACAGGCTTGCACAGCCCTCGACTGTCCATTTTCCCCATATCCCCGCATCCAATATGATCCAGCCGGGAATCCGTTCGGATTCAGGTGTGTGCCGTCACGGCATCCGTCCACCCGCACGATTGCTGTAAATACCATACGTTACGGTGTCGACTGAGTGTGGTGTAAGAAATGCTAAGTCCTTGTCATGAAGGTACTTCGACGTCGAAACTGAATCCATTATGGGATGTTCAATGCATCCGTCATCTCCATACAAGGAATCCTGATGGGGATACAGAAAGGAAGGGTACGAATATGATGAGCGATGAGATGGCTCTGTTGACGATCTCGGGCGCGATCGTTTTCGCAGTGATGATGTTGGCGATGCTTATGCGCGAGACATGAACCGTAAAGAAGCCAATGACCGGATGAGCGCGATGTTGAAGCCGATCTCGATCGTGGCATGGATTATAGAGGTATAGCCGGACCGTCGACATACGATCGGCACACACTCTCGGAGCGGTTCACTTCGATCTCGCGCGGCAAGCCATTGCGACACATTCCTATTATGAAAGGAGGTGAGCCACCATGGTGATGGTGATCGTTGAAGTACTGTTGATCAGTGCGGTCGTAGGAGTGATGTACAAAGCGCTTGCCCCGGGCCGCGAGGAATCGGAATGAAGAGACACATACCGATAGGCTCGATAGGTGAGAAACGAGCAGGAGGCGAGCCGGGATGGTTCTATTACCTTGCCGGCTCGCGCCCAACAGCTCCATCGGCGGTGTGATCGTTCTTATTGCCTTAGAGGTTACGTCTGGGGGCTTATCCACCAGCATTCACTCCGACACAGCCATGAAGAAGCGGTGATACGAGCCAGCAGGTCGGGAATGAGAGAAGTTACCGGAGGTGTTTCTCCCGTCGCTTCACTTCAATGGAAAAGAAGACTCCGGAGCGAGTGCTCTGTAAGATCACTTGTGGTTTCTATCCGCGCGCATAATAATTACATTACAACGATAAAGAGCCCACGGCACGCACGAAGTGCGGTTTGGTCGGGGCGAGAGGATTTGGCCTCCGGCCCGGCGTCTTCGCTGACGGTCGCACAAGAACTGCGATCTTTTCCTCCTAACCGTCGGCGCTCCGTCGCTTCAAATCCTCTCGACGGTCTATTGGATTTTCACATTATGGTCGGGGCGAGAGGATTTGAACCTCCGACATCCTGCTCCCAAAGCAGGCGCGCTACCGGGCTGCGCTACGCCCCGACGGCTTGTCGCCTTCACATTCTTGGTGAGGTAACTCCACGATCAACAGATCCATGTATAACATATACAAGAACGGCCTGATTCCTGTCCAGGCAACATCCACCACGGATCATGTGCCAGCGCGCAAGGTTCAGCACTTCCTAGTGGTCAATGGTCGAAGAATGTCGGCCATGGATCGAAATGCCTTGGCTCGATGACTGATACGGTTCTTTTCTTCCGTCGTCAACTCCGCCAACGTACGACCGAGCTCCGGAACGAAAAACACGGGATCGTAACCGAATCCTCTCGATCCTGCACATGTCTCAGCAATGGCACCAGTGAGAGTTCCTGTAGAGATTCGGCACTGTCCTTCGGGCATCGCCAAGGCGGCGACTGTTATAAAGCGGGCGGTTCGCTTGCCTGACGGCACACCGTCCAACTCCTTGAGCAACTTTCTGCAGTTGTCTTCGTACGTCGCACCTTCTCCCGCGTATCGGGCCGCGAAGACACCAGGCCTTCCGCCCAACGCATCGACTTCAAGCCCCGTGTCATCCGCGACAGCCGGAAGGCCTGTCGCAAAGGCGATTTCCCGTGCCTTTTTGAGCGCGTTGGCTTCACAAGTCATGCCGTCTTCCTCGATTTCCGGGGCGGTGGGGAATTCGGCCAGAGTACGAATGCGGATCTTCAGATCTCCGAGAAGAGCGGTGAGCTCCCTGACTTTATCCGAATTTCGAGTCGCCAGGAGGATTTCGTTAATCGGACCCTCAATCGAGTGCACCGATCAGCTCTTTCTGAAGGGCGGTCAGTCGCTGGATCGCCTGCCAGCCGAGGTTCAGAAACTCGTCCATATCTTGCTTCGCAAACGGTGTCCGCTCCGCCGTCCCCTGGACCTCGACATACCGGCCCCGACCGGTCATCACTACATTCATATCCACTTCCGCCATCGAATCCTCGGTGTAGGCGAGATCCACCATCACTTCTCCGCCGACCTTTCCCACGCTGATGGCCGCCAAATAGTCTATCAGGGGAATCTTTTTCAAAAGATCCTTTTTTTTCAGTACGGCGCAGGCGTCGGCCAATGCGATAAAGGCACCGGTGATCGATGCGGTTCGGGTGCCTCCATCCGCTTGAATCACATCACAATCGATCCAAATGGTCCGTTCTCCCAATTGAGACATATCGGTCACGGACCGGAGAGCACGTCCGACAAGTCGTTGGATCTCCAGGGTTCGTCCGCCTTGCTTTCCCTTCACCGCTTCCCGAGGCGACCGCTCATGGGTTGCCCGCGGTAACATCGCATATTCCGCCGTGACCCATCCGGTCCCCTTTCCCTTCAGGAAGGGCGGCACCTTTTCCTCAACCGAGGCCGTACAAATGACCTTCGTATCTCCCATTTCAATCAGCACCGCCCCTTCCGCATGTTTGATGAAGTTGCGTGTCACTTTCACGGGGCGGACCTGATCTCTGCGACGCCCATCGAAACGAACCAACCCGGAAATCCCGCTCATGCCTTGCGCCTTTCCTCGATAGTTGAATCGGAATTATAGTTGAAGGTCCTAAGAAAGCGCAAACCTGTGGCAGACCGACCATCGCCAGTAAATTGACGGATCCGACCATTCGGCCCCTCTTTTTTATCATTACCATTTGTACAATCCAGTCGCTCACCTATGGAGAATTCTGTACATCACCTCGCATATGGAACCTTTTCAAGACGGCGCATGCATAGGGTCATGATGGAAGCAGCCAAATCGTAACGCCTTTCCAGTTGCGAAGATTCAAAACTTTTTTCTTTTTACATGGCGACCGAGCTCCAATCGGAAAATTGAAACGAAACCTGAAAAATGTAATGGCACGAAAAGTGCACATACATGCGAAGCTCCTGCGGTATTCAGATCAGCTATCATTACGCCGATAAAGAACAAACGAGACAATTCGCTCCGACAATCCGAACCATATCATCCGACTCATGGCGACACTGCTGGATCAAACCACCCATCAAGCCCTGCTCGATAATCGTAACATTCTGGTGGTTGACGACGAAGAGCCAATCCGCCGCCTGCTCGCCTATCTGCTTCAAACTCACGGATATCCCGTCGAATGCGCCGCTGATGCCCGAGAGGCCCGGCAAAAGCTGAACGATCAACCCTTTGCCTTGATGCTGTGCGACGTCAACATGCCGGGAGAATCCGGCATGGACCTTGTGCGCCACATACTCCGGGAGCACCCTCACACGGCGGCGATCATGGTGACTGGCCTCGACAGTTCGGTCCTCGCCAATGCGGCTCTGGACGTCGGTGCATTCGGCTACATCGTGAAGCCGTTCGAATCCAACGAAGTCCTCATCGACGTGGCAAACGCTCTCCGGCGCCGACGGCTTGAGATGGAAAATCGTCTCCATCGTGAACATTTGGAGGACATCGTCCGAACGAGAACGCTTGCGTTACAGCAGGCATTGGACTGGCTCGAACGCACCGAAAAGGAATTGCGTCTGTCTCGTGAAGAAACCATTCAACGGCTCGCCATTGCCGCGGAGTTCCGTGATAATGCGACCGCCCAACATATTCAGCGCATGAGCCACTACTGCGAATTGCTCGCGCGTAAGGCCGGCTTGTCGCCGGAGCGATGCGATTTGATCCGGACAGCCAGCCCCATGCACGACATCGGGAAGATCGGCACCCCGGATCATGTGTTGCTGAAACCCGGCAAGTTCACCCAGGAAGAATTCGGAGTGATCGCCCAGCACGCCGAGATCGGATACAAGATCCTCAGTGGATCGGATGCTGAGTTGCTGAAAGTCGCAGCCGTGATCGCCTACACCCATCATGAACGCTTCGACGGCACCGGCTATCCTCGGGGATTGCAAGGCGAAGCCATCCCGATCGAAGGCCGCATTGCCGCGATCGCCGACGCGTTCGATGCCCTGACCACTCAACGGGTCTACAAGCCGGCGTTCGAACTCACTCATGCCATCGAACTCATGCTCAAGCACCGGAGCGAGCATTTCGATCCATCGCTGCTGGATGTCTTCGTCGCATCGGCCGATGAAGTGGCCCGCATCCACGGGCAATACGCAGACCGCGTCAACTTCCACACTGTACGAGAACTGTAGGTCCTTCTCCGCTCACCAGCATGCCGTTTGAATTGTCGGCAATTCGTTGACCGACTGTGGCGCCACCGATATACTTTTTCAACCTGCCGGAACACGTGATCTGCTCGCAACCAGCGGGGTCATAGCGAGAAGGGATTGCCGAGTATGACGAAAAAGTGGGCTGCGGTTCGCAAACGTCCCCGGAATCGGAACTGGATCGCCTACCTTTGCGAAGCCCTGGTTGCATCAGGGACCATGCCGACCTGGGAAGCGGCGACCTACCTGACCGAGAACTTGTTCGGAGAAAAACCGAATCCACGTCTCCTCACACCTACCGACCCGCATGAGGTGACCGCACAACTGCTCCACCGCCTCTACCAACCGATCATCGAAGCCGCTTCACGGGATGCCGCGGTTCCGTCCTGCTGTATGCTGCACCTCTTCACCGACATCAGTCTCACCGGCAATTCCGTCGTCCTCATCGTGTTGTTCCCCGGACACAATAGACGGCAACAGCTCTTGATGCTGGAAGCAACGAGGGCCTGGGACCTCGTATTCCCGGATGCCGAGTCTTTTAATGCGTGGGCCGAGGAACGGTACAGACAACTCGTGAACGCTCTGCGTGGCGCGATGGTGGAATTAGAGGGTGATCTGCTGAAATCTGCCGTGTAGGCATCTTCTTATTGGAATCCCCACAACCATCCTGATGACCTGCCGCCAATTCAATCCACGCGTAGCGCCCGATCCTTGGCTCAGCAATCGACGATGGACCGTGTGTAGTTTGAAAACATCGTCAACGGGACTTATCGGTTGGTGAATTCACCCTATCAATAATGTGATTTAGGTTTTAGGGGAAGACAGACTGAAGAGACCTGCGCTGACAACCGATCTCGGCGACACCTCATTGAAGTTCGTAGTTGAGATTCGGCGAGAGCCACCGCTCGACCGTACGAAGATCCATCCCCTTGCGGCGAGCGTAGTCTTCCACTTGGTCTTTGCCGATTTTTCCGACGGCAAAATACTTGGCGTCCGGGTGGGCGAAATAGAATCCGCTCACCGACGCAGCCGGCAACATGGCAAAGCTTTCGGTCAATGTAATGCCGGTATTCTTCTCCACTGCCAAGAGATCAAACAGCAGCCGTTTCTCCGTATGGTCCGGACAGGCGGGATAGCCCGGCGCTGGACGGATGCCGCGGTATCGCTCACGGATCAGATCGTCATTCGAGAGTTGTTCGTTCTTGCCGTACCCCCACTCCTGCCTGACTTTCTTATGGAGAAACTCCGCGAAGGCTTCGGCCAGCCGGTCGGCGAGCGCTTTGGCCATGATGGAATTATAGTCATCATGATCTTTATCAAACCGCTTGCAGAGCTCGTCCACCCCGATACCGGCCGTGACGGCGAAGGCGCCGATGTAATCCTCCCGACGTGAATCTTTCGGAGCGACATAATCGGCCAAGGAGAGATTCGGCTGTCCGGCCGGCTTCTCCGATTGCTGCCGAAGATGATGGATCGTCGTAAGTACGGTCTTCCGAGATGTATCTGCATAGAGTTCGATATCGTCTCCGAGGCTTGCCGCAGGGGAAAATCCATAGACCCCATTGGCCTTGAGTAATCGTTTCTGGACGATCTCATCCAAGAGACGTCGGGCGTCGTCATAGAGTTCCTTGGCCTTGGATCCCACAATGGGATCATCAAAGATGGTCGGATAGCGCCCCCGTAATTCCCAGGTATGGAAAAAAGGCGACCAATCAACGTAGGGAACCAGCTCGACCAACGATTGATCCTCGATCGTTCGAACCCCCAGTGCAGATGGTGTCGGAATATCGACCTTGCTCCAGTCGGACACGAGCCGATTGGCTCGCGCTTGCGTGATCGAGAGCAGCGGTTTGGCGCCGCGGTCCTGGTGGGACTGCCTCATCCGCTCATAGTCGTCTCTCACTTGCTTGACAAAGCCCTGTTTCTGCGTTTGACTGACCAGGCTTCCCACAACACCGACCGCACGCGAGGCATCAAGCACGTGGACCACACCCGGCTCATAGGAGGGCGCGATTTTGATCGCCGTATGGGCCTTGCTGGTGGTCGCACCGCCGATCAGAAGGGGGACATCGAACCCCTCGCGCATCATTTCCTTCGCCACATGGACCATCTCGTCGAGTGAAGGTGTGATGAGTCCGCTTAGGCCGATGATGTTGGCTTTGCTCTCTCGGGCCGCGGCAAGGATCTTTTCGCAGGGCACCATGACGCCGAGATCGACGACTTCATAGTTGTTGCAACCGAGCACGACACCGACGATATTTTTTCCGATGTCGTGCACGTCGCCCTTGACCGTCGCCAGCAAGATCTTTCCCTGTGATTGGAAATTGCCGGACCGCTTCTTCTCTTCTTCCATGAAGGGCATGAGGTAGGCCACGGCCTTCTTCATCACGCGAGCGCTTTTGACCACCTGCGGCAAGAACATCTTGCCGGATCCGAAAAGGTCCCCGACAATGTTCATCCCCGCCATCAGCGGTCCTTCGATCACCTCCAATGGCTTGGCGTATTTCTGCCGTGCCTCCTCGGTATCCTGGTCGATATAGTCGGTAATACCCTTGACGAGCGCATGGGAGAGCCGCTCCTCAACCGTGCCCTTACGCCACTCATCGTCCCTGGCAACCGCCTTTCCTTTCGCCTTGACCGTTTCAGCGAAATTCACCAATCGCTCGGTCGCATCGGGCCTCCGATTGAGCAACACATCTTCTACGAGTCCGAGCAAGTCCTTGGGAATCTCTTCGTACACCGCCAATTGCCCCGCATTGACGATGCCCATATCTAAGCCGGCCTGGATGGCGTGATAGAGAAACGCCGCATGCATCGCCTCTCGAACGACGTTGTTGCCGCGAAACGAAAAGGAGATGTTGCTGATCCCACCGCTGACCTTCACACCAGGTAGATTTTTCTTGATCCAGTGCGTCGCCTCGATGAAGTTGACCGCGTAGTTGTTGTGCTCTTCAATCCCGGTCGCCACCGTCAGAACGTTCGGATCGAAGATGATGTCTTGCGGAGGAAACCCGATCTGCGCCGTCAGAATTTTATAGGAACGTGCGCAGATCTCCTTCTTCCGTTCCAGCGTGTCGGCCTGCCCTTTCTCGTCGAAAGCCATGACCACCACCGCCGCACCGTATCGACGAATGAGCGAGGCCTGGTCGATGAATTTCTGTTCGCCTTCTTTCAAGCTGATACTGTTGACGACAGCCTTGCCTTGGATATTCTTCAGGCCGGTCTCCAACACCTCCCACTTGGAGCTGTCGACCATAATAGGCACTTTACAGATATCCGGTTCCGAAGCGACCAGACGAAGGAACCTCTCCATGGCCGTCTTGGAGTCGAGCAGGCCCTCGTCCATGTTGACATCAACAATCTGGGCGCCGCCCTCCACTTGTTGACGCGCCACCAACAGAGCTGCTTCGTAATCTCCCGCCAAAATCAGTTTGGCGAAGGCCGGTGAACCGGTCACGTTCGTTCGTTCGCCGATATTGACGAAGTTCGAGTCGGGTCGAATGGTAACGGCTTCAAGACCGCTCAATCTGGTGTAGGGCTCGACCTTTGCACGAACATGTGGCTTCACATCCCGCACGGCTTCGGCAATGTGCTTGATATGGGCCGGCGTCGTCCCACAGCAACCTCCGACGATATTCAGCCATCCGTTTTCCGCCCATTCACGGAGTTGAGGCGCCAACGTCTCCGGCGTTTCGGGAAATCCAGTCGGCAACAATGGATTCGGTAAGCCGGCATTGGGATGAGCACTGATGTAGACCGGCGCGATGTGTGACAATTCTTCGATCAACGGACGCATTTCTTTCGGGCCGAGCGCACAGTTCATCCCCACGCTCAACAATGGCACATGAGAGATGGAATTCCAGAAGGCTTCAACCGTCTGTCCGGTCACCCCACGATTGCTGCCTGCCTGAATGAAGGTGACCGACGCCATAATGGGAACCCGACGCGCCCCGGACGCGAACGCCTGCTGAATCGCGAAGAACGCGGCCTTCGCATTCAAGGTGTCGAAGATGGTTTCCACGAGTAGAAGATCGACGCCGCCGTCGAGCAGGCCTCGCACTTGCTCGCCATAGGCAATCACCAGCTCGTCATAGGTCGTCCCGCGCGCGGCCGGATTGTTGACATCAGTGGATATCGATGAGGTCTTGGTCGTCGGACCGATTGCCCCGGCGACGAAACACCGCCGCCCCGGCTGCGACTGCCGGACCGCCGCCACGGCCCGCATGGCACATTCCGCCCCGGCCTTCGATAATTCATAACCCAGCGTCTCCATGTGGTAATCAGCCAGTGAGATCGCCTGTGAGTTGAACGTGTTCGTCTCAATGATGTCCGCGCCCGCTTCCAGATATTGGCGATGAATCTCTTCAATGATTCCCGGCTGCGTGACATTCAACAGATCATTATGACCTTTGAGATCCTTCGTCCAATCCTTGAACCGCTCTCCTCGAAAGGCGCTCTCGTCCAGCTTGCGCTGCTGAATCATCGTCCCCATAGCGCCGTCGAGGATGAGAAGGCGCTCATGAAGAAGCTGCTCAATACTGCTATTCGTGTCGGCACTCGCCATTGAAAAACCCTTTCCTTCACGAAAGGATATCGCATGTGATCCTAACTGGTGCCGATCAATTCTCGCAAGGCCTTTCGTAAGTAACCGCCTGGCACAAGGGTTGATCGCAAATTATTTCTCGCGCCTCCCCTGGCAAACTGGTTTTTCACTTAGTACGATGAATTCGTTTTTTATATTGCATTGAGAGCACATTTCTTGGAGGTGACTATGGTCTCTCGACGCGCTCGGCCGCCTAGACCATGTGAGCCCACGCTGAAAGCCATTGCCATGTTCCTCACCAGCTCCGACTCCCGTTGGTGGCTCATCGTTCTCAACGTACCGATGTTGCTCATGTGCCCCATCGCGGAGCTCGACGCGGCCGAAGCAGAGGAGTCCGCTGAACCCCTGCCAAAGGAATGGTACGTGAGCGGATTTCTCATGCGCAGTTACCCGATCGGCGGCACGCTCGAATTCGACGGCGACAAGATCCCAGACGCGAGGTTTGACGGCGCGACAGGGGGAGGTCTCAAGATAGGTGTCTTCCCCTCATCCAAGTCTATTTTTGGGGCAGAAATTGAGGCATCCGGTCATGGGGGATCAATCACGGCACCGCAAACGATGGCAGGCAACACGGTACGCTCCGCTCGACTGGACACGACCCTGTTCAATTTCGTGGTCAATGCCCTCGCTCGATACCCGGGCGACTTCATTCAGCCCTACGCAGGTGTCGGCCTAGGGCTCTCCATCTTGGGGACGGACGGCCACACGCAAAGTTCCGCCGGCATTCGCGAACCCGACTCATTGCTTGGGCTGACCGTGCAAGGCATCCTTGGAGTACAACTCATTGTCACAAACCATCTCTTCGGGTTCGCGGAATACAAACCTGCGCTGTTGTTCGGAAAAGAAGGTGACGGGTGTGGGTCAGGCAAGTACCGCAGAACAAGCTGTACGCCGCGTCCGACCCATAGCCTCAACTCTCAATCCCATTACGTGGCAGCCGGAATCGGCTTTCGTTTCTGACCTCTGAAATGAAACTCCGTCGCTCATGGCGGTCGCGTCTCACCAAAAGAGTGCTGCCCGCCGAGTTCGTCACAGGACAGAAGAGGGACGATGAAGTCATGATCAGCACATGACAACTGATGAACTGAGAGAAGGGACATATCCTGGCCATGAGCCATGGCATCGACCAGGATAGAAGCATTGATCAATGCGTTCGATCGGACTCATCAGAAGCTGGAAATCATCATGGCGACTGCTCCTCAAAGGGATGCGCACCCGCCGGCGGTTGATAGCTGACCGTCCAGACTACAAATTGACAGCCTTCAGCCGATCCACTTACCATGGAATGCCATGTTGATTGCTCATCTTGCGTCGAGAGTTTTTGTGGCACTATCCGTTCTTGGAATCCCTGTCGCCCTTCCAGGGCACTCTCATGGAACGCCCTATTTCGAAGATGGTTTCTTAGGACTTTCCCAGCAAGAGCTACACGACAAACTCGGCATGCCGCAGGCGGTGCGGGACCGGAAATCGGCCTTGCGAGTCTTCACGTATTATCCGATCACCGATTGGGCGAAGTACTTCAGCAAGCTGGTGTCCCCTGAAAACGGAGAGGATGTGTATACCTTTCAACGTGAAGGCGTCGATGTCCGCTATTCCTTCAGTTATGCGGTCGATCCGAATGATCACAATGAGGGCAGACTGTTGACCGTACGGTTGGTGGACATCGAATTTTCCCCCGCAGTGCCGATGAGTCGACTTCCGAGCTTGATTCCAGAGTTTCGTCCTTCCAATGAGCCGAGCAGTCCCAGCTTTCGATCCAACATATGGATACTGCTGTTCAAAGGACTGCCTTCGCCGGATGCTCGTTTCATCGTGAGAGAGCACGGAAAAGATCAGCTAGATTGGACGCTCAGCTACCAACTCTTCTCGATGCAGGGACTTCCTGATCGCTTGACGGGCGAGGCATTGATAGACCGTGTGGAAATCAGCACGCAGAGCCTACAGTTAGTGACGCTCCGACAGCGGCACACTCACGAACGAATTGCGAATCCCTACTCCGACCGATTCGACAAGCAATCTGATCCTCCAAAGTCACCATCCAAATCGATACCGATTCCCAAGTACGCCGAATAACCGGCAGGGACACGCGGGAAGAGAAGCGCTTACCGAGGAACTTGCTGAAGCCGATCTCGCTGAGTCTGCCCAGAAGCAGCTGCCTTTTTCTTCATGGTATCCATTGGACCACTATCACTCACATAGATCAGCAGAGGAGCGCCGATTCCGAGCACGATGAGGAGGCAAAATCCCAACATTCTGGTGAGTTGGCTCTTACTGAGGTACATCATCAACAATAAGACCACGGCCGCCGCACCGGCATAGGTCACAATCTTAGATTGGGCTGGAGTCAGACCATCCATATCGAAGTGAAACGACGGCATGATCGCCCCAAAATTCTTTATCTGACCCTTAATCTTCTGTTGTATCGACTGCATCACCGAAGGTGACTTCGAAACGGAATCTGGTTGCTCATGCGTCTTCACTTTCGCGCGGTACTTTTCAGGAATCGTTTCCGCGGAATCCGTATAGACAAGATTTCCTCGATCGTCGACATAGGAATAGATCGTCGCGGCCCAGACCCGCGCACCAATTCCCAGTCCGAGTATGCTGCACAGGCAGATCAGTATGATGAAAGGTTGAGGTTTTGCAACCATCTTACTGTCCAGTTTTGCAACCATCTTACTGTCCAGTTGGCAATCATTGACTTCTCTGATCAGGACGGCTGGAATAAGTATAGCGCTTCCCCTATCACGATGAATTGTTTAGGGATTCGAATGCATCGCTTGACCTCGAGCTGAACACGCTGCTAGCATTTCAGCATTCTTGCCTTCTATGACTATCGAATCTCAACCTCTCGCCTTCGATCCCAACGCTGAGGAACCATCGTTCATTCGCCGCCGCCCCGTCAGGATCATCATCTATATCGGGCTTGCGCTGTTTCTCCTCATGGCGGTGGTATGGCCGATAATCGTTCAGCTTGGCGATCCGGATTTTCAGAAGCACATCGAACAACATCGCGTCATGGTGGGGATGACCAAGGAACAGGTCCTGCAATCGTGGGGCGGGCCGCAGACGATCAATACGACCTTCACAAAAGATGGAATCCGGCAAGAAGAGTGGATTTTCGAAGACTGGGAAAGTCCCGCGGTCGTTCGTCATCGTTACCTTTATTTCGAGGAAGGAATCCTGAGGGGAGGATGGTACGAAGGATCGCGTGAACGCCGCTCCCGTGATTTCCCCGCAGAGAAACCGCATCCGAAGATTCAGCCGTAACACCGAAGCCACACGGCCGTCGGAAATCACGGAAGCGATGGCCGCCGTTCAACGCAAGTATGAAGTTAGGATGACGTTTCGCGGATCGACAGCCGAAGCCGACTCAAAAGCACTTCGGCACGGGCTTGATCGGACACATCGACCATGACGCGGCTTACAAAGAACGGCACTCCCGGATAGAGACTGCTGACGTGTTCTCCGTGCACGACGTAAGCGATCCGGTTGCCTTCGAGCAGGCTCTTGATCATCGCGAGTTCACCGACGTCCTGCGCATTGGTGAGATGGATCATCCGCATGAGCTGTCTCCCCGATCGGTCGTTCACGCGTGAAACGTGTCCGTTGGTTGCACTTCCTCGTGTATCACTTTACACTCCGAATACGAGCTACGGGGTTTCGGTGATTCGCACACGTCGTTCCTGACCAGGACCACCCGAAATGGTGAGCACGCGCTTCCACTCACGGATCTGATAAATGGCCCATGCGTTCGGTTGCCCCTTGAAGAACGCCGTGGAGTCTTCGCCGCTGGCATTGAGGAAAATTGGTTCGGTGAATCCCTCTTCGAGCACGTAATCGAGTAAGGATTCGGTCGTGAATCCCGTTCCGCGAAGAGCCACATCGGCCAAGACATTAAGGATGTCGTCCGGGTTCTGAATCGTTATTGGAGTCATCGGCAGTTCCTCTGCGATCCGAATTGTAGCGACGCTTCACCAAAGAGGCAAGGCATCGTGGCCGCTCACATCAAGAAATCCGGATTCCTCGAGGCGCTTCTCCGGATCATGGATGAGAAGCATCACTGGGCTTGGGAATATTTCTCTTCAGGTCGACTCAACAAAGCCCGACTCAAAATTCATTTTCAGCATGAATACGCCGTCTACGTTCGTGACTTTCCCGTTTTCTTATCACGGATCCTGGGAGCCAATCCTCCGCTTCCCGTTCGCCGTATGTTGGCCGAAAACATCTACGAGGAAGAAACCGGAGGTCTCTCGTTGAGGGAATCCCATCCTGAACTCTTCCTGACGATGATGGAAGGACTGGGCTTTCGCCGACGGGATTTCGAACATGTCCGGCTGCTCCCTGCCGCCCGAACCTATCGTGCCTGGCTCGAGCGCATGTCGAACCACCGCCATTGGGTGGCCGCGGCAGCAACGTTGACTATCTTCGTTGAAGGCAGCGTGAAGGATCGCAAGGAGATCCTTGTGCCTCCTGAAAAGAAACATCCGGAAGAGATCGAAACCATCATCGGCCTTCATCCTTTGGTTCGGTATCATGGAGTACCGCCGAGCCGAATGGGCTTGATTCGAGCCCACCAGATGGTCGAAGCAGGCCATCGACACGATGCCTACGATATGGTCATCAATTACACACCGACAGAGCTCCGGCAATCAGTCCTGACCTGCGTAAAAAAGAGCTTATCGCTCTGGCTGAATTACCGTGACGCGGTCGCCGAAGCCTGCGGGATCAAGACTCCTTCATGACCATCCCCTTTCTCTCCTTGTGCGCACTGTTCCTTGTTATTGGCCATCACCCGCCCGCTTCCGGCGCTGAAATACCCATGGACATGGCCCTGATTCCCGCGGGGGAGTTTACGATGGGCACTCCCGAGGGAAGCACGGGTTTTCCGGACGAGCATCCGGAACGACGCGTCTTCCTCAGTGAATACTTTCTTGATCGTTTTGAGGTGACCAACCAGGCCTATGCCGCCTTCGTGGAGGCCACGGGTCATCGCTCTCCGTCAAATGCAAACCCAGCAGCGACGCTTTGGACCGACGATCGCCCCATGCCGGGCATCGAACACCATCCCGTCATTAATGTGAGCTGGGAGGATGCCGACGCCTACTGCCGCTGGACCGGGAAACGCCTTCCGACCGAAGCGGAATGGGAAAAGGCTGCACGGGGAACCGACGGCCGACGGTACCCCTGGGGGAACGGCTGGGACCTCACCATGGCCAATAGCGCCAGCTATTGGGCGCGACGCACGATAGAGTTTCATAGCGGAGCGGATTGGGATGCCTTCTGGATCAAGGGCGAGGGAGCTCGTCTGGCCAAGGAGAACGGACTGCGGGGAGAAGTCTTGACGATGCCGGTCGAAAGTTTTCCTGAAGCGGTCAGCCCGTATGGTCTATTCGGAATGGCTGGCAATGCCGCAGAATGGGTCCACGATTGGTACGATCCGAACTATTATCGAGATGCCCCGCTTACCGATCCTCCGGGACCGATTCGGGGTGCGATCAAAGCCATGCGCGGTGGGTCATGGCTGAAACCGGCAGCCAGTCTCCGCACCTCGGATCGCGATTGGGGCACGATGGACAGCCGGCCGAGCGGCACCGGTTTTCGCTGCGCAAAAGACGCGTATTGACCAGTGGCGGCGCTGGAGACTCTCCCCTGCTTGCACCACTCCTATCGATACGCAACAGCTCGGCCTTGAATGAATCATGGCGCTTGCAGTTCTTTGAATAGCACCTCCACCCGTTCAACTCTCACCACTGGCATGATCACACCAACCCATTCCGCATCGTGTGAGAAATCGTAGATGATCGACTCGGAAGGAATCAGCATGCCCACCATCACGACAGATACCGACACGTTTGCATGTTCGGCGAGACTCCGTTTGATCCGATCGGCAAGATTTTTATCGGGCCTCACCCGCAGATTGCTGGGGAATTCCTCCGGTTTGAATCGCACCAGACCCCAACGTGTTGGGTTGAACTCAGGCCCAACCGCTACTGCGTAGCTCCTTGTTTCTACGTCGAATTGAGACAGTTCTCCCGGCCACACGAACGCGACACGCCAATTCAGAACGGGATTCCCCTCGCGCGCAGCATCCCGCTCGCGATTCAAATTGAATAGTCGCTCATCATGCCCTGGATCATGGTGACCACGGCCATACACCGTGGCCCAATTAGGAGGCACACCTTCCAGCGCCCGGAGGAATGCTTCGATAGCGTTCGGTTCGATGAGGAGGTGCGTATCCGAAGGAAGAATCGAAGGAAGCGTTGCCGGATAAATCGCCCTTAAGGGATGCACACCGATTCCATCGTCCGCCTGTAGTATAACCGGCAAGACGATCAGGCCACATAAACAGAGCACCGGCAGGGCACGCGTGCCACGTCTGCTCAAGTTGATGCCCCGGCGACCGCCCGGTCGTAAGCCGCCGTCAACGATTCCACACCTGGATGATTGCCGGTCAGGACACCGATCTCGATAAGAACGGCGAGCCGAGGAGCGGGGTTAAGCCGGCGCAGACCGGATTGCGTCAGACCATCCGTGGCCAAGGCTTTCTCGTAGGTACCGAGCCACGATTCCGTGACGGCGCGCAAGCCCGCATCCGTGGGTTTCATGCGGCCCAACCGTACTTGCTGCAGCAGTTTGATCAGCGGATCTGAATGAGCGATGCTCGAGATCGCGCGTTGCACCGCCTGTTCATCCGGCGTGCCCATAGGCGCTTCAGTTCATCGAGCAGGCGCCGGGCCCGCGGGGATCACCACAGCTGCCGCAAGGGCCGGGACCGGATGAAGACGCCCAGCTGGTGGTGGCGCCGCCGACTCCAAAGGCGGAAAATTGTTTATCGAGTTTGGTGGTCCTGCACTGGGGACAAGCCGCTTCCGCCGATCCTTGGACCAGGAGTTCAAAACGGTGATTGCATTCGCGGCACACATATTCGAAGATAGGCATGGTTGACGACTCCTTCGGTTGCCAGGAGCATTATAAAATCACGGCGCCTGAATCGCAACGACAGGGATTGTATGTACCAGGAAGAGAAAACCTTTACCATTCGCTTCACGCTGGAAGCCTCGTTTCCAGACGATTATACCGGAGACGAGGATGAGCGTGCGTGGGTGCGGGAATGGGAAGCCGGGATCAAACCGCACCTGCTCAAATCCGTCTTTGAGTCGCTGCGCCGGCACGAGGGGTGGACGTCGCACATCCGCAATCGCGGCGCCTCGCCGGCCGATGAAATCGAAATCGTATTGGCCAAGGATTTTTCACAACAGCTTCCTTTTTCGCTGAAACTGAAACGATGAGCGATTCCAACACTCTCGGGCTGTATGTCCATATTCCCTTCTGTCGCCGACGTTGCCACTTTTGCGCATTTTATCTGGAAATCGCTCAATCCGATCGGATGGCCCTGTTTCATTCCGCTCTTGTCCGAGAAATTTCCCTCCATCGTCGGCAAGAATCCCTGGAAGGGCGTACTTTGCAGAGCATCTATTTCGGCGGCGGAACGCCGACGTCCCTCCCGGCCGGTCGGCTGGCCGAGCTTCTTGCCTTGATTCAAGCCACCTGGCCCACCGATATCACAACGGAGATAACGGTCGAAGCTCATCCTTCCACGGTCACATTCAAGAATCTCCAAGTCTTGGCGGATGCCGGATTCAATCGGATCAGCTTTGGAGCGGAATCCATGGCGGACAAGGATTTTTCCTCCCTGGGTCGTTTTGGACGGGTGCAGGATACGGGGGCCGCGGTTCAGGCAGCCCGTCAAGCGGGATTCAGCAACATCAATCTCGATCTGATGTATGGGCTCCCGGGCCAATCGCTGCAGGACTGGATGCACACCATGGAGTCGATCATCACGCTGGCCCCCTCGCATCTCTCCTGTTATGCCTTGACCATTGAAGAGGACACCCGACTCGCTCAGGACATTGCTCGGAATCTCATTCCTCCGCCCGACGACGGGCTTCAGATCGACATGGAATCCGCGGCAGAACGTTCCCTGACCGACGCGGGATATTCCCGCTACGAGATTTCCAACTATGCCAAGCCCGGCCATGCCTCTCGCCATAATGTCCTCTACTGGACCGGTGGCGAGTATCTGGGGCTCGGCCCGAGCGCGCAGTCCTATCTCCATGGAGTCCGGTTTGGAAACGTGGCGGATCTCGGAACCTATGCCGCATGCTTGAACGAGGATCGTCTGCCGATAACCGACCTCAAGCCTCTTTCGCTCTCTGAACGCCGGCGAGACGCTCTTGTGTTTGGGTTACGTTTGCTGCGTGGTGTCCCCCGACACATCATCACGGCGGCGGAGCGAGAGCACCAACTCGATGAACTCGTCTCGAAAGGCCTGCTTGATGCCGACCACGATCGTGTACGACTGACATCGTTGGGCCGACGCTACGCCGACCTGGTGGCAGAGCGGCTGTTTTGACGCAGATGGCCAAAGCCCACCCGACAGGCGGCAATATCGCACACCTCTCCTCAGCCCTTCACATGGATATCATCGATTGACAAGACCGCCGCGATTGGAGAAGACTACGGGAAGTCTCGGGAGGCAGCTCATGCCGGTCAATATGGATCCGACTAAGAAACGGCGCCGCTCCCCAACTCCCGAAGCGGCGGGTGAGGACAGGCCAACGGACTCCACAGTGTCGTCGGCGACACGCGCATTCGGGGAAGAAACAGACGCGGATCGCGAAAAGGAGTTGGCGGATGCCGAATTGAAAAACTTATGGGATGCGACCGAAGTGATCGACATGGATAAAGTGTAATCTCCGACATGACATCCGGAGATTCAGCCTTGACCTGTTTTCGACAGACCTGCTAAAAGCCCCGCTCCATGCCGACACCTTCCACACCACAAACCGTTCCGGACATTACCGAAGATGTGCAAACTGGGTCGGGCACCGGATTCGAGTCCCGCGTCATCGTCTACAACTGCGACTGCCACACCTATCAACAAGTCATCGACCTCTTTTGCCGGTTTATTCCCGGCATGACGTCAGCCAAAGCGTTTGAACTGGCTTATCGTATCGATCACGACGGGGAAGCGATCGTGTTCACCGGATCGACGGAACAAGCGGATGATATCGCCGCCAAACTCGCGGGGGGTGGGCTCAAAGTGGCTGTGCAGTAATCCCGCCTCTTTACTTATGCTTGGATATGCCCTTGGTTGATTTCTTTGTTGTGCTCGCCGACTCCTTCTGGGCGGCCGGTTTAGAAGCTTTGCCTGATTTCTTCGCCGTCTTCGAAGCGTTCGCCTTTTCATTTTTCTCAGCGGCCTTCGACTTGCTCTGTGACTGCTTGACGGGGGCCATATAGGTGGAGGTGCGGTTGACCTTGGCCAATTGGTCTCCGCTGAGCACCCGAACCTGATACAGTTCGAACAGCTTACTGATGGCCTTCGTATCGCCTCGTCTCGCCGCATTCAACAGCTTGCGGCGCTGATTCATCTCTTCTTCTTCGGTATGCGAAGCAGCTCGTCGTTCCATGCCCATCCTTCCTCAACACAGGCTGACCGGCTGATAAGGCTGCGGCGGTCTCCAACACCTCAGCGTAAAAATTGTCGAAGTATATCAGAATTATGATGTTTTTGGAATATCCAAAATCCCCAACGTCGCAATGGTACGCGACCGCGTCATGCACACACATGAGAGATCCATCCTCACACGGGCAGCTGTCCGGTGAGATTTCACTATTGAGTCCCATCGCATGCATCGGTATAAGTGATAGAATATCCATTTTCGTAGAGAGGAGCTGCATCATGGAACATAAAGCAGAACCATCGGCCGTCGCCGACGATCCTCGCGCGCGTGATCTGCTCCGCCGGGCCTTTGAGGCGACCGCTCGATGGCAAAAGGATTTCAAAGGGTTTACAGCCGACCTCACGGTGAATGTGAACGGAAAAGAAACCAGCGGGCCCGTTATCGTCAAAGGCCCCCGCGAAGTTTCCGTCCAATTGGGCGACGGCGAAACCCAAAAGTGGGTACAGGAACAGCTGGGTATGATCGCGGTCCATCGGGGACCACGAAGCTTCGAAGAGTCCGACGGAAAATATACCTTGACGATGGAAGAAGACGGACATCCGTTCGGAATTCAATTGACTATCCATGGGTCCAATTCCTTTTACCGGATCAAGGACAACCGCATCACCCAGATCAATCGCAAGATGGCCCATCCCGGCATGAGTCCGTTTGCCTTTACGATCAATGTGGAAGAAAGTGCGGTCACGCAAGACCAGAAGAACCTCACGACCAAGTACACGGTCTATTATTATTCGCCGACCGACGGCAAACTGACCAACGTGGAGAGCTTCACCGATACCCATGTCCGCGTCGGTTCGTCCGACCTTCCGGCTACGAGACGAATCATCACCTACGAGAATGGTGAGGTCGTGGTTAAACAGCTAACCTTTAAGAACCATCAGTTGCTGTAACGATGGACTTGCGAAAAGGTTTTCCTCGCAGCATGCGCGTCAAGCTGGGGGGCTATGTTCACCTGGCACGCATGATCGACAAATGCCGAGCCGTCCTCGCCGGCACGGAAGGCGAGTATATCTATCCTTGCCCGATGGATGAACGGCTTCTGGCCTATGCCGGGATTACGAGCAAACAATTCACGGCAACGGTGAAAGCCAATCCGACCGACGAGGGAGTCGTGGCATGGCTTCACCAGGAAGCCAAGCCCCACTCACCTGCTGAAGTGGAGGAGTGGAATCATAATCTCCTGTCACGCGGACCGAGTTCGCCTGAGAGTGCGGCGAGGTTCAACAAATACTTGGCCGCCATCGATCCATCACGCACCGACATTACAGCCTGGTCGGATCTGCAAGATTTAGAGGAAGGGCGGATTGTTCCGAGACGAGAGCCGATCCACCGGTCTCAGTAAGTGAGCGCCGGGTATTTGCCGAGATAGGTCGGATTCTCAGCCTGCACCACCATGAAGTGGGCCACATCAGCACGTGAGATGGCGCCCACTTTCATTCCTTCCAGAAGATTGTCCAACACCCGATAGCGACCCGTCATCGCTCCATTGGTTAAGCGACCTGGACGCACGATCTCCCAGCGCGGATAGGCCCCGGCAATGATCCGCTCCTGCTCATTCTTATCAGCATAGACTTTCTTGAGAAGCAGCGTGAACATGAGTTTCATGGGGAAAGAATTGTAGCCCCAGCTGTCGCCGGCTCCGAAACCGGTGAGCACAAGAAGCGTCGGGGAAGAGCCCATTTCCCGGATGGTGTGCAACAAGACGCGCGCGGAGTCGGAAAACAACGTGGTAGCAAAGGGGCTTTTCACACCAAGCGTGACCAGAATGGCCTCGGCTCCCTGTACTGCTGCGCTGACATCGCTTGGATTTGTCGCACTGCCCTGTACCCTTCTCAACTTCGGTTGATCTGAAATTGGCACAAACCGGCGCGACAAGGTAGCAACTTCATGTCCCTTTTCGAGGGCGAGGCGTGTCGCTTGAAGCCCTACTCCGGCTGACGCTCCGATGATGGTGAGGTTCATATCTCCCCTGTGCACGTAGGCTGCTTAACAATCTTCATGCACCTCTGGCAGCAGACCATCGAGTTCGTTACGGATCGCCGCGGCGAGGGCCCAACCCTATGTAGACATTCTACCGTCTTGGGACATACAGATCTATGGTGAGATGGAGAGGCAAGAAACTGTTCGGCCTGGGAGAACATGGCTTGGTTCTTCATAGTTAGGCTCACCGCGTGACATGGCCGCGGCGATAGTTTGCCTCTCCACCTTACCGACCTATGTTTTCCCAGAAGCGGCGTCGGTTGGCAATGTTGGGGAAAACGAGCTGTCCTTCGTAGAGGGTAAACGGCTGAGAAATGCGCTCATGCCCCTCCAGCAGCAGGTTGAGCATTTTTCCTTCGACGCTCCATGTACCAGCCGTCGGCGCGGAACGCCCGGAAGCCGTCACAATCCAGTTCTCCACCGTCCCGTCGGCATGTAAGGCCAGATGTTCGTCCTCCGGCTGTTCGAACACAATAGTGGTTTTCCGCCAGTGCCCCACAAGAACACGCGCACTTTCTGAGATTGGCGCAGCAGCATGCGGGGGCTCAGGAATTACCGTCCCCTGGGCCATCAGAACAGACGGCCTTCCCCCGAGTGGGTCGATTGCCGATGCCTGCGTAGCATTCACACCTGTCATGCTGACCAGTGCCGCCGCGATAGAGAACCTGCAAACTCGCATGACATCGAGTTTCATGACACACCTCCTGAACGAGCATCATGGTCGTGCTCCTATCTTGCTTTCTTTCGTTTCTTCGATTTGCGTCGCATTCTCGGTCAGTTTCTAAATTCGGTCAAGCGCCGGTAACATGATCGTCCTACCTACTGGTGCCACGCTCGGACCTGCCGGCGTGGGTCAGAATGAATCGTCTGACTTCTTCCTGAACAACGGCCTGTTCGACGGCAAGAAGGAGATGGCCCCCTCGGGCGAAGGAAACTAAGCGGGCTCCAGGGATGTTAGCCGCCGCATATTCCGCATTGTGATAGAGCTGAAGTTTGTCGTCCGTGGCATGGACGATGAGCGTAGGGACTCGAATTTTGGCCACCCGCTCATTGGGCATCGCGGCCTTGTTATCGAAGGCCACACCGGCGTACCGAGGAAAGACCGGAGCCATATAGTCGATCACCCGATGGACCAAGGTGTGCTGCTCGGCCGTGAGACTTGTGATCACCGTATCGCTGACGCCCATCAGCCGCATCAGCTTCTTGCGTAGAAACTTCCTGACCACCCAGTAGAGAATCTCGAATTTGAAAACCGTCGTCAGGGCATCTCCCTTCTTGTTTGCCGCTGCCTGACTGGCTTCTGACGAGGAAGCGACCCCGCACGACAGAAGCGTCAGCGAGGAAACATGCTCCGGGTACCGGGCCGCGAAGAGAAGCGCCGACGGGCCACCATGGGACAGTGCCAAGACAGTGACCTTCTTCAGGCCAAGATGATCGAGCAGGTAGACATAGGCTTCTGCTTGGTCGTCGAACGTCGCGCCTTTTCGAAAGGTCGAGCGGAGATATCCAAAGCGAGAGGGCGCAATCCAGGCGAAATCATCGCCCAATATCGTCTTCGCAATCAGTTCGCCTTGGTCATAACCTCCTCCACTTCCGTGAATCACGAGAACGGGAACACCCGTCCCTCCTCGCTTGAATTCAATGTCTCCCAACGGAGAAGACATGAAAGCACTATTGCCCGAGATTCGTGTATAGGCGTGCTTGGTGTCTATTCCAAACCAGATCGCGACGACAACGATCAGACCCAACAACGAGAAAAGAAGCCAGAGCAATAACGACATGGTCAGGTCTAGAACCAGCGCAATCCATGACTGTCGATCGAGTCGGTTCGCGAATTCGCTGGTGACGTTGTCAGCAGAACATGAATCAGTCGCCTGGAATCATAACTGCGGGCTGAGGACCTCCCGCCAAACCGCAGCGAGATCATGGAGCGCTTGGCTTCCATCGCCGGCGTAGACTGATCCGTGCATGGTAGCCAGTCGCTTCGGCTGCAGGGCCGCCAAACGGTGCAGCGTCGCCTCCGTCAACGAGCAATAGGGCACATAATTCGCCAACGGGCCTTGTTGGTAACCCACCAGTGTCTGCCGGCAGTGATCAATGAGGTCCGATTCCGTCACCGGCTCCACATCTTCATCTTGGTGAAACAGATCTGAGCAGAGGAGCGTCCGTTCATTTTCTTCGAACAGTAGCCCCGCTTCCCAGCAATGGGGCACATGGGGTGTTGATAGAAAACGAAAGCGGTATTTTCCGGTCTTGATTACCTCGCCGTCGGCCATCCCCTTTGCGGGGCGGAGCGCCAGACAATCGTCGATACTCACCATCTTGCCCACCAGACTGCACACCACTTCCGCGTGCGGAGCCAGCCGCTGCCACTCCGGCACCGTTGCGCATTCGTCAGCCTCGAAATGGCTGAACCCGATCCAACGCAAGGTCGGCGGATCGATGAGCGATGCCACAGCGGCTTTGACCTCCGGGAACAGAGCGCGCGGACCGGTATGAAACAGCAGCGGTTCTTCGTCGCGCAACAAGAACTGGCTGAACTGCATATTGAACGGTTCAACGAAGGTCGTAACACGGAAGAGGTCCGGAGCAATCTCAGTGATCTTCGCCATAGAATCTCCCTCACAATCGAAGCGCCTCGTCTATGCATCACCAAATCGAGTGACGATCGGCTGAAACCGGCAGTGGTTTTACCCTACCCGCCGGTTTGCTCCGCGCCAGAGCGCGAGCAGCATCTCGTTGAGAAGGTGTCCGGTGAACTGGATCTCGTGGCCGGCGCCGGGAGCCACAGCCCGAGACGCGCCGATCTGTTGGGCGAGGTCATCGCATATCGCATCGAACCCGGCGCTGTGCCCACCCGAAATAACAAGCTTTTGAAAGGAAGCCGTCGCTAGCTCCGCCAGCGGCAGATCACTGGACCAGATAGGCCGCCCGTGGCGCAATAGGGGCACCAACGGCACAGCGGAAGTAAGGACTTCGGGCGGCAGCTCGTCGGGATCACTCCCCACTGCCTTCAAGAAGCGGATAACCCAGGCTTCATCGGACAGATTCTGACCCCAGAGGGTCCGAACCTCGTCCACGAGAGCCCGCGCGGCGGGATGGTGCAGGCCTAACGCGAATGTCGCTGGTTCCAACAATGTCAGCGATAGCGTCAAGTCCGGACGGCGAGCAGCCGCGAAGAGCACACCGAGGCCTCCGTAAGAGTGCCCCGCCAGATGCGCACCATCACCCATAAGCGCAACGATATCGTCGGCATCGCGCAGGAAATCCTCCCCCTCCGCCCTCGGGCTTCGCCCATATCCGCGCCGGTCAAGTACCAACAGACGGAATCCCTCATCGGCGAGCGGTCGCTGTGCCTGCCATTCATCAGCTCCCGTCGCAAGCGAGCCGTGCACGAGCACCACAGGGGTGCCGGCGCCCCAGGAGTCTGCAAACAGGTCGCTCATTTGCTGACTCTTGGCTTGAAGTACAACAAGGTGATCGGAATGCTCGCCAAATGCATAGCGAGATTGACGTATCATGCAGCGCTCCCGAGCTTCGGTCAAGCACCGCTGAGCCAAACATCGTTAGGGGGTCGAGTTTTTTGTTCTGAGTCGAGATAGTGAAAGAATGGCGTCAGGCTACTGTCCATCAAGTATTCTACGTAGCATCGCAGATCTTAAACAAAGACCCCCGACCTTTTTTTCGACCCTCCAATACGGAATAGGTCCGGAGCGATTTCGATGATCCTGACCATAGCGCCTCCTCAAGGTTGGAGCGCGATAACACGCACCGTCAACTGTGGCGCAATAAATATAGAGTAGGTTTAGATGATGAAAGATATGATGGCAGATTACTGACTCAGCGAGGTCTCGCCAGGAAGCGATCGCAAAACGTTACGCGAAGCTGGTCATGAGATAGCAGGGTGAATTCAAACAAAGATTCATGCTCATAAATCAGCTCGATTTTAGCGCATCCTTCTTTTGCACTCACCCGGGGGCTATCGAACAAACACCATGACCAGCCACTGCACGAGGTGAAGAAGATACCAGACCACTATTACACCAATAATTACCGTGGAAGTAGTCAATGCGATAGCTCCTGTACCATGAATGCGGCCTATAGATATATGCATAGTTTTCAGCAACCTTCTAGTGGCGTGTAACAACTAAAACGGTAGTGTATACTGGGCGTCCACAAGGGAG